>JBMOJD010000027.1:0-36579 GCA_049317025.1 Fimbriimonas sp.
CCGGTGACGCTTTCGAGCAGGAAGCTGTAGGTTTGGTCGTGGGCCAGCTTCCAGTAGGCGCTGAGGGGCGTCTCCATATCCGCCAAGAGGTCTTGGTAGATGGGCATTCGCTTGCCCCCGGCGGTCCGGGCCAGAAAATCGGCTTCGTTGGGTACGACCATGTCTCAAGGCATTATGCCCAAAGGTGCCAAACTGAGTGTGATGGAGCCATTCATTCGTCATACCGGTCGGATCGCGATCCTGAACGATGACCATATCGACACCGACCGAATCATTCCCGCTCGGTTTCTTTCGCGGGTGACCCGAATGGGATACGGCGAGTTGCTTTTTGCCGATGTTCGTACGGAAGGGTTCGTGCTGGACCAAGAGGCGGCTCGAGGTGCTTCGATCCTGGTGGCGGGGACGAACTTTGGCTGCGGGTCTTCGCGGGAGCATGCGGTTTGGGCTCTGCAGCAGGCGGGTTTTCGGGCCGTGATTGCGCGAATCGCGGAGGCTACGAAGGGCTTCAGCGATATTTTTCGTCAGAATGCGGCGAACTGCGGCTTGCTCTTGATTGAGCTCGGCGATGCGGACCACGGGGCGGTGGTAGACCTCGGGACTGGGGCGGAGATCACGATTGACCTTGAGGGGCAGCGGATCGAGACGGCCAACGGGACGTTTGGTTTTGAAATCGCAGTGGCATCGAAGCTTGCCATTCTGCAGGGGCTTGATCTCATCGGGACGACCTTGGTCTTTGACGATGCGATTCGGGCCTACGAGCAGGCGAGCGTAGCGTTTGTGCCGCCCGCGGCGTCCTAAAGGAACAGAAATGACACTCGTAGCGGCCTTCCTCATCGCCCTCTCTCCTCCTGTGTGGGCTCCTGTTCAGGCGAAGAACCAGAACCGGACCTTCCAACTGAAGGACCTTGCCAAGGTGGACCTGAAGGCCAATGGCAAGGTGATCCACGCCTGGATCATGGATACGGAGGAAAAGCGCCAGGAGGGCATGATGTTCCTCACGGACAAGGAAGTGAAGGCGAACGAAGGGATGCTTTTCATCTTTCCTCAGCCTCGGCCGCTCAGCTTCTGGATGCGGAACACGATTTTGCCTTTGGACATCATCTTTTTGGATGCTTCGGGCAAGGTGCTGAATATTGGGCGTGGGCTTCCGTTCGATGAGTCTGGGGTTCCTGCGGTTGCGCCGGGGAAGTATGTGTTGGAGCTGAAGGTGGGCCAGGCTAAGGCGTATGGGATCAAGGCAGGCCTGAAGTTCGCGATTCCTTCGAATCTCAAAGGTAAGTGAAGCTACAGTCGGTTCATCCGATTGACGATGATGCGGTCTTGGATGCGCGCGATCAAGACAAGCGCGCCGAAGACGATGCCAGCGAGGGCAGTTATTGCCAGCATGGTGATCATTGCCCAGCCAATCCCGCCGAGAAGGATGACAGCCCACCACGGGTTTGGGTGAGCCAGTCGAGGGGTGCCGTTGAAGCCCTCTTCGACGGTCACCTTGGTTCCGACGCTGAGGTCCCGCGGGCTGCCGAACACCCGAAGGCGCGTTGCCTTGCCCGGCGTGCCCAAGTCGATGGTGACGACTCCCGGGGGCCGAATCTGGATGCTTTGGACCTCTTCTTGGCGTGAGCTTGCGGCCATGGGTGAGGGGAGAAGGTTGGGAAGCTCCTGTGTCGGCTCGATCAGAAAAGATAGCCCGGCAGGAACGCAAAAGAACAGTCCGAGAGCAAGTTGGCGGAACTGGGGGTGGAGCATTCGTGTTTCGGTCGAGCGAACTTGGCAGTAGAGGGAGGCGAGGGTGACCACCCAGCCAATGGCGGCCAAGAGCCAGGCGGCGCGGACAGGCTCTACGGAGCCGTACGGGTACGCCTTGCCGGACTCGGACAAGCCAAGTTCGATCTCATCGCCTACGGCCAGCGGTTGGCTAAGGGGCGGCTGGAACTGCCCGTCCCCACTTTTCTTGGAGCGATAGTAGGCGACGAGATTGCTCTTGTGGTCGAACTCAATGGCGGTGATCTCGGCTCGGAGGATCTTCGCTGGTGCCGGGGGCGGTAAGGCGGCATACACGGTGGTGATAATCGCAAAGAGGAATGCGATCACTGTGTAGGTAGTCGCCCAGAACTTCTCCATCCTCGCTTCTCGCCAGGCTGTCTGCACAGGGTCAATTCTACATCGCCTGTCGCCTTTCTGGAGGACCTTTTTTGCAGTATTCTTTTGGGTGAAACGGATGGTTCGTCTTTCGCATTTCGAATGCATGCGAATCTTTGCTTGTATCCAACTCGCCAATGCAACCTCGACCGAACCGGGAGGCGCGAAGTGACCCATACGCATCGCGACGGTGAGGTCTGCGCTCCATGTGCCCACATGGAAAAGCTCCTGCGGGCCAATGCCGAAGGCAAGACCCGTGGCATCAAAAAGTGGTACGCCGAGGCCCATGCGGGCCAGTGCGCGGCCTGCAACGACTTCCGCAATCGGCTTGCCCGGGAACAAGCTGCGGCTGCCAAAGTGGAGGGCATTTAAGAAAGCCCGGCCTTCCAGTCCGATCGAGAAGGCTTTCTCACCGCCGAATTTGGAATGCTGGGAAGAGGTAGTCGATTATCTCTTGGTCAAGGTTCACGTACTTGTGGTCGAGCCGGTAATGCCAGTAGTCGAGCGCACTTAGAATTCGCGTGGCATGGAGACGCCCCAGCGCCGATTCCATTTGCGAATAGAAACAGCCGCGCTAGAATGGAATTGCTACGAAGTGCGGCGAGCAATCGACTGCCACGTAGATTTGAATGCCCAGAAAGAAGATAGTTCAGGATTCATCGTTGTTGGTTGAGCTCAATATCGGCGGGACGCCGTGGATTGAGTCCGCAAATTCCCTTATTGGCCGCAACTATGCCGCCCACCTTCGGTCGAAAGACCTCGTTCCGACCCTCCGACTCGACGTTTGTCGACATGAGGATTGCGACTCGAATTGGATGCGATTCGCGCGGTGCATCGACCATCCCCTCGAGGACATCGGCCTCCTCAGCGTAAACGCGACGTCGAAACAGCTTAATCTGCTGCTGAGTGGGCTTGACGGGCGGGTCACGCCGACCTGTAGCCTGTTGATCGACGGGTTCCGGGTGTCGGGCGACCAGTTTCGCCGCCTGACCGCGCAGTTCGAACACCTGTTGTTTGTTCGATGTCACTTTGGCCGGGGTTGGTGGCAGTCCGGATCGGACCGCAAGTGTCAAACCCTCTCACTTGAGAGTTGCACCGGCACGTTTCCAGGCAGGACTGATGTTGGTGGAGCCGGTTGGAGTGCCCTGAGCTTTTTGGGGATCCATGGGCCAGGGCGATCAATCCCATTGCGAACCAGCGGGATATGGCCCGAATACCCCGCGAATCGAGAGCTGACCGAACCCTTTGCCCGGGCCGCGGTCGCGGCGCTCTGGGGCGACAGTCTTGATAACGTGTGCGTGAACGATCTGGATTCCATCGAGTTCCTGACGTCGCTCCCAAGCCTCAAGACGCTGGAGTCGATGAGCCTGGCTTCGCCAGTCAGTCCGGGAATATTGGAGTGGGTCGGCGGAAACCCCAACCTGAAGAGCTTGGATCTTGCGTGGATTCCCGGTGTCTCATTGCCTTGGAGTGAGTTGAGGCGGCTGAAGCGACTGCGTTACCTTGATGTGACCGATTCTCCCTTTGACGACGCCGACCTGAGAGATTTGATCCGGAACACCAAGTTGCGGACCCTCCGCGCCTACTACGCGAACCTTACGCCTGCCTCGTGGCCCGCTATCCTCTCTTGGCCTAGCTTGCGGTCTTTCTGGGCGTCGATGGAAATGAGTGGCGATGAGGAACCCGAGGGTATGCCCGAGACCACTCAGCTGAAGGAGTTCGTTGCGTTGAATGCACTGACTGCCTGGTTTGAGCGGCTCTTGAGTCGCTACCCCAACGTCAAGATTGACTCGATGTAGTTTGGTGCCCCCCAATGCCCGGAACCAGGGAGACCCAGGACCGGGATATTGTCGCGTTAGGCTATGTGTATGGTCTTTCTTGTCGCGGCTTCTCTGATGGTCCAGGCGCAACCGGCTGATTCGCGCGCGTTTCGGATGGGTTTCACGCGCTGGCCGTCTGACTTGACGGTTGAGGCGATGGCGGACTGCCAGAAGTTTGCGGAGCAGAACGGTGACATCGTTTCGGTGATGTTCATCGGCGGCATTCCTTGGCAAGAGGCCTTGGAGGGCAAGCCGTATAGCCAGGATGTTCGGAACAACTTTGCTTACCGAGTGCCGCAGGGCAAGCAGCTTTTTCTTTCTATTTCGCCGCTCGCGGAGGATCGCACGAGCCTGGCTCCCTATTGGGGTGATAAGGACAACCTGCCGTTGCCAGCGGCTTGGGCGGGGCGCGGGTTTGATTCGCCGGAGGTGCTGGCGGCGTACAAGCGGTTTGTGATCGACGCGACTAAGGCTTTGAATCCGGACTACTTGGGCATCGCTATCGAGGCCAATGTCTTGCTGAGCAAGGATAAGGCGAGGTGGGAGAAGTTCAAGCCGTTCTATCGTCAGGTCTACGCCGAGGTCAAGAAGCAGTGGCCGAAGCTGCCGGTTTTCTTCACTACCGACATCGGGCACTATTTGAAGATGGCGAACGAGGCCAAAGCGGTGGACCAAGAAGGGGAAGTGGCCGACCTCATGAAGTCGAGCGACCTCTTCGCCATGAGCTGGTATCCGTTTATGAACTACACCGGGCCCGCCCGATACCAGGCGAGCCAGACGGCTTTTGCCACCAAGTTTGGCAAGCCGATTGCGGTCACGGAATCGGGAATGACGAGCCGAGATATTCCGCTTCCCACCTACAAAGTCACCATTCCTGGCTCGGATCAGGCTCAGGTTGACTTTGCGAATGGCCTTTTGGAGCAGGCGCAGAAGGATCGGTATCGGTTCGTGATCAACTTCGCGACGACGGACTTTGATCGGCTGGTGGCGAAGTTGCCCGAGAGTGCGCGTGAGGTCGCGGGGCTCTGGCAGAATACGGGCGTTCGGGCGAGCGACGGGAAGCCGAAGCCGGTCATGGCGGTTTGGCGTCGGTGGTTTGCGCGGGGGCTTGCGGATAGGTAGCAGTTGCTCTCGTGGGTGGGCCAAGATGAAGGTCATGGACGAGGAACGACGGCGGGCGCGGGATGAGGAGATTGTCGCCATGCTCCGGGCCGAATGGCCGGACCTGATGGCGGTGTATCTCTTCGGGTCGGCGGCGAAGGGCCTCGAACGGCCGGGGAGCGACCTTGATATCGCCGCTCTCGGCCGGTCGGTGCCGGGAAAGAGCACTCCCGCGCTGACGCGTCGGCTTGGTTTGGCGATGGCCCTTAAGCTGGGTGTGGATGTTGACCTTGTGGATCTCGGGGTTGCTTCGACGATCTTGCAGAAGGAAGTCATCGCCGAGGGGCGGCGTCTTTGGTCAGCGGACGAGTTTGAGACGGAGATGTTCGAGATCAGGGTCTATTCGTACTATCAGAAGCTCAACGAGGAGCGGGCGGATATCATCGCGGATGGCATTCGGACGGGGCGGTTTTATCACTCGTGATGGACGTTGTCATTGCCAAGAAAACGAGCCTAGAGCGGTGCATTAGCCAAGCGCGGGCGTACTACAAGCTGCCTAGCGAGCTACCCTTCGCCGAAGACTACTTGCGGCAAGACGCGATTTCGGCAAATATCCAGCGCGCTTGCGAACTAGCTATCGACATTGCGAACGTCGTTATCAAATTGAGAAGACTTGGCGTTCCGCAATCGAGCCGAGAGAGCTTTGAGATTCTCGCTCGGGAGGGCGTGATCAGCCCAGAACTGGCAGCCAAGATGAAGAATATGGTTGGCTTTCGAAATATCATGGTCCACCAGTACAAAGATCTTGATGCAGAGGTCTATGTGGAAGTGATTGAGGCAGGGGCCGACCAGCTTCTGGAGTTCGCGCAAGCGGCCCTGTTGTTGGCTCAGTCGCAGAGCTAGAGAAGCTTTCGAAAGACCGACGGAGGCAGGAACGTCGCCAACCAGCGGATCAGGCTCTTGATTCGACCGGGCATGAGGCGCATGGATCGCGCGTAGGCGGCGCGGCCGGCTTTGGGGTCGCCGTTCAGGGTCAAAACCGTACCGAGGGCGGCCTGGTTGTGGGCTTGCGCGCGACGAACCAGGGCGGCGGGGAAGCGCGAACCTAGCGACTCTAGCCGGGGCGCGAGCCAGGTTCGGAGCTTGGCGTCGTCACGCCAGATTCGGTCGAGCTTGTGGCTGGCGTTGGTGCCGTGGACGCGGTAGAAGGTTAGGGGCTGAGCGACGAATCCGATTTCGTACCATTCGGCGACGCGTAGCCACATTTCCCAGTCGCCAGAGCCGAAGTATTCCGGGTTGAAGCCGCCGAGCCGCTCGAAGCACTCGCGCCGGACGAGGGCGGCACTGGCGATGATTTTGTTTTGGTAGACCAGATCGAGCAAGACGTCGCCGGTTTCGGTTCGCGGGAATTCGAATCCGAGCGGGGTGCCTTCCATGCGGTTCCCGTCGCCGTCGATGAAGTGACCATCGGTGTGGGCGAGGCCGACCTTGGGGTGCTCGTCCATCAGCTTCAGTTGGGCCTCGAGCTTGGTGGGGGCCCACAGGTCGTCGTCGTTGAGGACAGCAACAAACTCACCGGTGGCGCGGGCTAGGCCCACGTTCAGGGTCGCGTAGGTTCCCAGGTTGGTCTCGTTGAAAACGGTGATCAAGTCCGGTTGCTGGGCGAGCCACTCGCGGGTGCCATCCGTCGAGCCATCGTCGAGGGCGATGACCTCGAAATCACGAAAAGTCTGCGCCCGAATGCCCTCCACACACGCGGGCAAAAACCGCATGTGGTTGTAGCAGGTCAGCAGAATCGTGACGCGCGGCATTCCGGCTAGATTCCGAGGCACTCGCGCTGGAGCAAGACAAGCTCGTCGACGCCCTTCTTGGCGAGCCGGAGCATCTTGCCCAGGGTCTCGGCGCTGAACGGAGCGGCTTCGGCGGTGCCCTGGATCTCAATGAACTTGCCGGATTCGGTCATCACGACGTTCATGTCGGTGTCGGCTTTGCTGTCTTCGGCGTAGCAGAGGTCGAGCAGTTCCAGGTTGCGCAGCTGGCCCACGGAGATGGCGGCGACCGGCTCAGAGAGCACGTTGGTCTTGATCATCCGCTGCTTGATCATCCACTGGACGGCATCGTAGGCGGCCACGTAGGCACCGGTGATGGCGGCGCATCGCGTTCCACCGTCGGCCTGGATAGCGTCGCAGTCGAGGGTGATGGTCCGCTCGCCCATGGCGGGCAGGTCGAAAACCGTGCGCATGACGCGGCCAATCAGGCGCTGGATCTCCATCGAGCGGCCATTTGGCTTCATCAGGTCGCGGTTGTTGCGATCGCGTCCGGACCGGGGGAGCATGGAGTACTCGGCGGTGACCCAGCCCTCGCCCTTGCCTTTGCGGAAGGGGGGCACTCGGTCTTCGACCGTGGCGGTCACGAGCATGTGGGTATCCCCAATTTTGATGAGGCACGAACCCTCGGCGAACTTGGCAAAGCCGCGCTCAAGCGTCACAGGGCGAAGTTGGTCGGGCATTCGCCCATCGACACGCATGCCGGGCAGTGTACTCCCGTCAGGCCATGCGTCCCATCGCGCGGAACTTGCGGTAGCGAGTTTCTTTGCGTTCGGCCCCGCTTAGGAGGTCTTGCTTGGCCAAATCCGTCAGAATGGCGCCCTTCACGGAGGCGGCAATTTCGATCAGATCGCGATGGGCTCCGCCTTGCGGTTCTTTGATGATGCCATCGATGAGGCCGAATTCGAGGGCAGCTTCGGCGGTGAGGCGCAAGGCTCGGGCGGCTTCCGGGCCACGCTCGGGCATTCGCCACAGGATTGCGGCGCATCCTTCGGGCGGGATAACGGAGTAGACCGAGTGCTCCAGCATGAGGACCGTGTTGGCGGCGGCGATGCCGATGGCTCCGCCCGAGCCGCCTTCGCCAATGACGACCGAGATCGAAGGGACGGTCAACTCGAACATCGCGAGCATTCCTGCGGCGATTGCTTCGGAGATTCCGCGCGCTTCGCTCTCGACGCCGGGGTCGGCGGCGGGAGTATCCACCAGGGTCACGACCGGCATTTTGAATCGCTCGGCCATCTCGAAGAGGCGAATCGCTTTGCGATACCCTTCTGGCTTGGCCATACCGAAGTTTCGGAACTGGCGCTCTTGGATGTTGCGGCCCTTCTGGTGGCCCACGACCATCACGGCGCGGCCATCGAGCGAGGCGGGGCCGCCGACGATGGCGTGGTCCGCACCGAATCGGCGGTCGCCGTCGAGCTCGACAAAATCGGTGAACATCTGGCCGATGTAGTCCAACGTGTAGGGCCGCTTCGGTGCGCGTGCCACGAGGACCTTCTCCCACGCGCCGAGGCGCGAGTACATGACCTCAAGGTAATGGTCGCGCCGACGCTCGAGCTCGATGATTCTCGTCTCTAGCTGCGGGTCGGGGTTTTTGCGGTTGAGGTCCTTCAGCTGCTCCAGACCCTTGTCGAGGTCGATCAGCGGCTTTTCCCATTCGTCAAAGGTTCTGGCCATCAGAGGTTGCCTCCTCGGGCACCCGCGCCGAGCAGTCGCACGAGCTTTGCGAGGGTGGCGCGCAGTTCTTTGCGCGGCACGATGCGATCGATCATGCCTGCTCGGAGCACGAATTCGGCGGTTTGGAAATCATCGGGCACCTTGCCCACGCCCGCTTGCTTGCTCACACGGGTTCCGGCAAAGCCGACGAGCGCACGCGGCTCGGCGACGATGACGTCGGCGATGCTAGCGTAACTCGCCAAGACTCCGGCCATGGTCGGGTCGGTGAAAACTGAGATGTAGGGCATGCCCGCTTCGCGGCAACGGTTGACGGCGGCGGTGGTTTTGGCCATTTGCATGAGGCTGAGCAGGCCCTCTTGCATTCGCGCGCCGCCGGAGGCGCAAAACACGATGGCGGGAATCCCTTCGTCCGCCGCGCGTTCGAGGGTCCGGGTGATTTTCTCGCCCGCGACCGACCCCATCGAGCCGCCCATAAAGTGGAAATCGGCGACGGCAACGCTGACGGGGAGCTCTTCGAGCAATGCTCGGCCGCTCACGACCGAATCCTTGACGCCGGTTTTCTTCTCGGCTCCCGTGCGCTTTTCGGTGTATTCGGGGAATTCGAGCGGGTCTACGGAGGCCAGATCGGTGTCGAATTCCACAAACGAATCGGGATCGAACATGACCTCGATGCGTTGGGCGGCGGTTAGGCGGTGATGGTGCCCACAGGACATGCAGACGCGCAAATTCTGCTCGAAATCAATCGAGAACAAAATCTTCTTGCAGTTTGCGCACTGAAGGAAGGCTTCGGATCGGCTCGGTGCGGTCGAACTCAACTCGTGGAGGATACCAGCATCGGCGTTTCCGGTCAGAAGCTCCCCGACTCGAATGGGTCGTTTTCGTCCGAGGCGGCGACGACGGCGTGCACCGGTCGAGCCTGGGGCAACCGCTTGCCATCCAAGAGGATTTTGATTGGGTCGGCGTTCCTGGGGGCAGTTCGCAGGTTGCGGAGGCGCTCCAGTAAGTTTTCGACGCCGGGCGAGATTTGGCCGAGGGCGTCGCTGATGGCGTTCTCTTTTGCACCGCGCAAGAGGCATTGTCGGCGGATGAGCGTCTCGATTGGCACCTCTTTCGATTTCTGGAACGTGCGCATGCCGTCGGAGCCCTTCATCACGGCGGGCTTGGGGAATCGCAAGAAGATCGGCTGGGTGAAGAAGGGATGCTTGAGGAGGACTTCGCCAGGCTCTAGTGATCCCAGCTTCTCTTTGATGGCGGGCGTGAAGTAGCTGTAGCCGGGTTGGGAGAGCTCCTCGACCTCGATGTGGCCGAACGCGTGAGTGGCGGCGTTGCCGACGATTTCCTTATCCACGCGGCTTCGGAACTGCTGCGCGCCGAAGAGGGTGAGACCTAGGTAACGGCCTCTGGCGGCGATTTCCTTTAGGGATTTCACCACGTAGGTATCGCTCGAACCGGATGGAGCGTATTTGTTTAGCTCGTCAACAACGACGACAAGACGTGCGACACCAAGAGTTTGTGACTCCATCCTTTCGCGTAGCTTGGTGATGAGAGCGGAGAAGACAAGGTCCTGTTCCTCGGTGCCGAGCTGGGCGACATCGACTACATAAACCGTGCGGTCTTCGAACCGGTCTTCTTCGGTCGGACCCATTGCCTTGGACCCTTTGCCGGAGGCGATGAGGCCGCTGAATCGACCGGCAAGATTGTCGAGCCGGTTCATCATTTTCCGCATGGTGTAGACGTGGTGGTTTTCGTAGATTTCGCGACCCGTCTTTTTGGCCTCGTCGAGCTGGGCTTTGACGATGGTCACGAGGTCCTCGATGGTCGTGGGTGGTTCGAAGGATCGGTCACCGATGCGGACGGCCTTATCCGCTTCCACAAACGAGTTGCTGAGGTACTGGAGGTATCCGTCGGCTTTGGAATCGAGGTCATCGCGACTAAGCAAGACTTCCGCGTGTTTCACCACGTCTTTGAGGCCAAAGCTAAGCTCACGGGTCTCGTTGTCTCGCTCCAGTTCCTCGTTTCTGCGGACCGTGTTTAGGTTAAAGCCGTCTTTTGCCCTAGGTGCGTAGTAGCGGACCTTGGCGAATGGCCCAGGTTCGAATCCGCACTTGGCGTACATGGCTTGGTCTAGGCTACTTACCTCTTCCTTAGACCTCTGATCTAGGTAGAGAAGATCGCCGCCTTTGGTGTTGAACAAGAGCGCCGCCACACCCTTGTCACCGACTGCGCCCTCTTGGTCTTTGTAGTGGGCAAAGATCGATTGGAGCAAGAAGAGGATGTAGCTGGTCTTGGCGGCCAAGCCCGAAGTGCCGGTGACGTTGAGGTGGCCAGATTCGGGGCCGAGCAGGAACTCCGAGTTCACATGGACGGCCAGCGGGGCGTCCTTCGTTCCGTAGCAACCGGCGGGAATGCCCAGGGTCTCGAAGAAGTCCTCGGTCCGGAGCGCCCGGCGGATATCGGCATCATCGGCAAGATAGACCTTGCCGATGGGGACGGCGCTCACCGGCTCTTCGGGATAGCGCCGCAAGACATTGGCTTGGTAGACCCGCATTTCGGGCCGGGTGGTGGGTGCTTTCTCGGCCGGGTTGCCGTCGAAGGCGAGGTATTCGTGCAGGGGGCTTTCCAGGTCGTTGAACCCATGCGCCTCGACAACCATGCCGTAGGTGACTTCTTCCTCGCCGTCGGTGACCCCGGAAATCACCTTGACCAGGGTGCCGATGCCGACATTGCGCTGGTGCGGGGGCGTCCAGAAGGTGAAGGTGTAGGCAGTGTTTGGCTTACGTTCGGTGCCAATAACTCGTCCGATTTCAAGGTTTTCCATGGTTCATCACAGGCGGGTGATTTGCGACATCATCGCCTCGCTGGGCTGGCGGGACTTCAGAAACTTTTCGACAAGATGGATGGGATAGACCAAGCGGTCATACCGTGGGTCGGGCAGGCTGGCGGGGGCGCGCTCGAACAGCAACCACGCGGCGATTTCATCTAGGCGCCCCAGCATCGCCGGGGTCGCGGCGACTTCGACGCGTGCGAGGCCGAAGAACGGCCCGGCATGGCGATCTTCGCGCATCTTGAGATAGAAGCTGGTGGCGATTTTGCCATTCTTCGCTTGGACGGGCCGGACGAAGGCGGAGGTCCGTTGCCCGGCCCGGAGGTCGACAATGGTCTGGACACGCTCGGGGCTGGCGAAGTATTGGGTGTCGTGTGATTTCACGAGGCCGACGATGACGCGGGGATCGTTGTCCTCGACGATCCCTTCGATGCCGCCGTCGACGAGCAGGCAGCCATCCTCAAAACCTCGGGCAAGTTCCTTTTCGAGGGCGCCGCGCTCGTTGCCGATGAGGTCGTGGTACTTCGTCAGGGGATCGGTCTTGTCCACTTCTACTTCACGCACTTGCGGATCACGGACGAGGACGCCGGCGGGCGCGAGGACCATCTCGGTGGTGCGAATCTGCTCGGGCTTTGGACCCGCAAGTTCTCGTTCTTTGCGCTCGCAAAGGGCGGCGGAGACGTGGGCGAAGAGGATGGGATAGAGGCCGTGGTAGGCTACGGGGCGGACCCACTGCGCACCATCGAGAAAATGAGTAAAGCCAGAAAACTGCTGGTCCTTCACTTGGATTGCGCAAAACTCGCCTTCGAGCAGCTCTGCGTCGACCGGGTCGGAGGCTTTGCTCGGCCTGAACTTGCTTTCGTCGCTGCCGGGTTGCGAGCGCACGAACCGGACTCCCGCGACGGGAGCAAGGATCGATCGAAAGCGCTCGTAGTCCCGCATATGTGCTGACTTTACCCCGACGAGTGTCTACAGAGTTTTCCACATTCGGCGATGATTCTGGCGGTTGAAACGACATCGCAATGGCCCGGTCGCAACGGGGCACAACGTGTTAAACTGCTATTTCACGCATCTTTCTCAGTCGCTCTTCCGTCTCTCCTATGCAAAATGACCCGCTTCACGACTCGTTGGCCGAGAAACGCTGGCTCAACGCCCTCGCAGAGGGCGATCCGAGCGCGTTGGGCGGCCTCTATGAGTTGTACGGCGACCGCATTTTCCGCTACACGTTCCGGATGCTCGGCAATCGGTCCGATGCTGAAGATGCGACGGCAGAGACATTTCTGCGGGTTTTGCGGCGGAGCGCCGAGCTTCGGGCCGATGGTGCATTTCGCACTTGGCTTTTTCGCATTGCGCGGAACCTATGTATTGACAAGATGCGGCAACACAAACTTGTGGAGTTGCCGGCCGACGCCCAGTATCCGGGCTCCGAGGAGCGAACGGCCTTGAGAATCACCGTTCAACGTGCCCTCGAAGAGCTCCCCGTCGAATACCGTGAGCCACTTGTCCTCTGTGATTTGGAGGATATGGCAGCTCGAGAAGCAGCGGAGATTTTGCGAATTAGCGTTCCGGCGCTCAAATCGCGGCTCTACAGAGGACGTAAGGCCCTCCGCGACAAGCTTGGAAGCACTTTGGAGAGAACGCCATGAAAGACAAAGGTTTGTACCACAAACTTGTTGATATGTACGCGGGCCGCGAGTTGCCCGAGGAACTTGAGAAAGAGATGGAGGCCGAGGCCTTCGCCGATCCTGGGCTGGATCGTGAAATGACGACCCTGCGCCGCACCGTGGATACGTTGCGCGGCCTGGAAGCTCCCGAATTCACCGAGGAGACCTATCAGAGGATTCTGATGAAGGTATATGCTCGCGGTGGAGACGTTCAATCGAAGGCTCCCCAGCCTTCCTACCTGCAATATCAGCTGCCCATCCAAGGGTAGTTCTGGAGTTCAAAGATTTGAAGTTCGATTGTCCACGTAAGGAATTCTCGGATGCGGTGAGTGCAGCGGCCAATGGTGCCGCTGTCAGAAGTTCGCAAGTCATTCTCCAATCCCTCAAAGTTGAGGCGACCGATTCGGGCATCCGAATCTTGGGTTGTGACGGCGAAATGTGGGTGGAGCGCACCGTTGCTTGCTTGGTCACCGAGCCAGGGGCGGTTTGCGTCCAGGCGAAGACCCTGAACGAGCTTGCCAGCTCTCTCACGACGGGGGATGTCCACTTCCAGACTTTGGATGGAAGCGGGGCGCTCCTTTCGCAGGGGGCGTCCGAGTATCGACTTCAAACTTTGGACGCTGATGATTTTCCCGAGCCGCCCTCGTTTGGTGGCGACGGCCAACTCAGCCTGAAGGCGGGAGTTTTCCGGCGGGCGGTTGATTCGGTCGGCTATGCGGTGTCTTCGGATGAGCACCGCCAAGTTTTGCGCGGCATCTTGATGCAGTACAACGGCAGCACGCTGACTTTGGTGGCGACCGATACCCACCGATTGGCCGTGCGCCGGATGCCTTTGGAGGGTGCGGGTGAGGCCACGAGTGTGGTGATTCCGGACAAGGCCCTGAAGGCGATCAAGTCGTTGCCGATTGATGATGATAAGGACCTGACCTTGGTGCTGGGCAACCAGCGCGTCGGTGTCGAGGCGGCGGGGGCCAAGGTTGTTTCGCAACTGCTCGTGGGCGCGTACCCGAACTGGGAGCGAGTCGTGCCCAGCGAGACGACCCGAACCTGGAGCATGGCGGCGGACCAACTGAAGGAGAAGGTCAAGCGCACCCTGATCATTGCCCGCGACAACGCAGGGCGGGTGAAGTTCAGCGCCAAGGGCGACGAAGTCGAGCTTTCGGCCCACAGCGATGAGAAGGGCGACGCCCGCGAGCGGGTGGACATCATCTCCAACAATGGCGAGGTCGAGATTGCCTTCAACGGCAAGTACGTCCTCGACACGGTAGAGGCGATCGAAGGCGAGGGTGTCCGGGTGGAAATGACGGAGAGTTCGCGCCCGGCGATCTTCCGTCCGACGGAGACGGACGAATACTTCTGCGTGATCATGCCGATGCACTTGGCGTAGGCGGAGCTTCAACTGGTAGGCGTGTCGCGGCCACCCTTTGGGGATGGTGGTTTAGTGTGATCAGGCTCACTTGATTTTTCGCTTGATTTTCGTGCGCTCCGGGGGTTGGAAAGTTAATCAAGTTGGTCACACGCTGGTTTGGACGTAGCGTGGGCATATGGCAACCATCTCGGTCTGGCTTTTGGCTAGGCGTACGGGACGTCAGTTACAACCCCGTCCGGGGTTGGGTGGCCTGCGGTGTTCTTCTCCCGGGGTGGTTACCCCGGGCTTTGGGTGTGGAACGGCTCCGCCGTTCGGGTGCCTTCATTCTTTCTGCGGTTGCGTGGGCTGGGGTCGGCCGGGCTTTCGGCGCTTGGCCTTGGGTCGGGCGACTACCAGGCTTGCGCCCTTTCGCCGTTCTCGCCGGTTGCAAGACCCCGGACCAGAAGGATGAGTGTGAGGGCTGTGGCTTTCATCGGTTGGAATCCCCTGGTGCCGTCGGGTCGATGGTTCGCTAAATCGGCTCGGCCCTGCGGGCCTGAGGAGATCCTCGTCGGGGTCCTTCGTGACCTTACCAGTTCATTGGTTGGGCGGGCGGTTGCCAGGGCTTGCGCCCGTCCGCAAATTTCGGTTCGGCCCGGCGGGCTCGAGGATGTTCTCGTCCCGGCTGGCTATTTGTCTTGTGCAGTCGGGTGGGTACTAGGGCTCCGCGCTCCATAGAGGTTCGAAACCATGCGGCTATCTAGTAATTGAGCGCGCGAAAATCGAACTCTGGATGGGTGCATAGGACAGATGGACCCAAGATTTTGCCACTCAGGAGGTACCCGTCCAAATCTGCACTATGCTTGGCCTAGCAAATGCGGAGGGTGGTCTTTTGGACGGGGATAGTCTTGTGCTTTCTGGGGATATGCGCCTTATCCGACGCGCCTTTCCGGATTTCCCGCTATGCGGAGTACCGGCAAGACGCCCCCAAGGGGTCGATCTATCCGCGCCAGCCCAAGGACCCATTTGAACTCTACATGAGCCTAGGTCGTATGGCCGTCGGCCTGGAATGTGTGTTCGCGCTTTGGGCTGTCGGGGCCGGCGCAACCGCCGCCGCGACCATGCAGAGGCCGGGCAATCTCCGGACTACCCCGCTGCAGCCCATTAGCGCCGGAGGTGCCGACAACGTACCCCGCGAAGGTCATCGCTTCTGGGCCAAGTGTCTTAACTGCGGGGCCGAATCGCCGTCAACACTCGGATTGCCACCGAGGTTCGAACTCTCCGAGGTCCTTCCCTTGTCGGAAGCGTGCTTGCCCGTGCTCATAGTCTTGCCGCTCTGCTTTGTTGCCGGACTTTGTGGCCTGGGGCGGCAAGTTCGGGGCTTCGAGTGCCGGTCTTGCCGCCATTGCTGGACCTGGGAATGACTTACACCAGCTCGTAACGGGTGTTCCGTCGACGCGGCGTATAGCCAGCGTCGGAGATTAGGCGCTCGAACTCGTGGGCGTTTAAGATGAATTTGTTGCCGGCGGCGGAGACGACGTTCTCTTCGATCATCACCGAGCCGAAGTCGTTGGCGCCGTAGCCGAGGGCGGTTTGGGCGATCTTGGGGCCTTGGGTGAGGATCGAAACTTGGAGGTTGTCGATGTTATCCAGGAAGATGCGGGAGATTGCGACGGTGCGGAGATAGTCCCAACCGGAAGCCTTCGCGGGGATCGCGAGTTGGGTGTCTTCGGGCTGGAAGTTCCAGGTGATGAAGGCCCGGAAGGGGTTGCACTCATCCTGGAGGTCGCGGATGCGGCCGAGGTGCTCGACGCGGTCCTCGAGGGTCTCGACATGGCCGAACATCATGCTCGCGGTCGAGCGGATGCCGAGGGCGGAGGCGGTGCGCATGCAGTCCAGCCATTCCTCGGTCGTGTCCTTGTAGGGGGCGATGATTTTGCGGACTCGGTCGACGAGAATCTCGCCGCCGGCGCCGGGGATCGAATGGAGGCCAGCCGCCTTCAGGCGGGCGAGGGTCTCGGAAACCCGCAGCTTCGAAATGTGAGCGATATAGATGATCTCGGCGGGGCTGAGGGCGTGAAGGATGACGTTGGGGAATTCCTTCATGATCCCACTGAAGGTCTCTTCGTAGTAATCGATCTTTAGCTTGGGATTCAGGCCGCCTTGGAAGAGAATCTCGACTCCGCCTTTCTCGACGGTGTCGCGGACCTTGTCGAGAATGGTGTCAGCGCTCAGCAGGTATCCCTCGTCGTGGCCGGGGGTGCGGTAGAAAGCGCAGAACTTGCAGCGGACCCAGCAGACATTGGTGTAGTTGAGAATGCGACCAATGATGTAGGTGACGTTGTTGCTGGGCACCTTGCGCTGGCGCTGGAAATTGGCGAGGGTCGCGAGGTCGGGCGGGGTGCCGCTCTCAAACAGCCAGAGGGCGTCTTCCGAGTTGATGCGTTCACCGGCATATACCTTCTCGGCGATGGCATCCAGACAGGGTTCCGAAGGAGAGACGACCATAATGACTCTATTGTACTCCCGCCGGGCCCAACTTTCAATGTTGAGTGAAAGTTGGGCCCTTTGTGGGGAAACTCGGAATCTCGTGTGACTTACCGGGCCCTGTTGACGTCACAAGAATGAAGAAACGTGCATGAAGTGAACCTTGATGCACTGACACGGAGGAATTTACACCGTTGAATATGAAGTGGACAGCGTGGGCAGCCGGGACTCTGATTGGAATTGCACTCGTACCGAGTGCGTACGGTCAGGCTCGGAGCACCGTCAAGGGTGCAGAGATTGGCTTGGTCGGGATCAAGCTTTACGACACCGGCATTCGACTGGTCAATGTCTTCGGCAATCCCGATGAGATCCAGCCGGTAAACGTCGGCGGCGGTCAGATCGGACCGACCGGTGGCGGTGCCCCTGGTGGCGGCGGTCGCGGTGGCTTTGGCCCCGGCGGCGCACCCAGCCTGGGTGGCGGCGGCGGTGCCCCGGGCGGCGGTGGACCTTCCATCGGACGACCTGGTGGTGCTGGCGGTGGTCAGGACCTGAACTACCCGATTGAGTTTGGCGACGAGATGTTGCGATGGCAGGGGGGACCTCCTCCCGGATTCCAGCTTCCTCCGGGCACTGGTTCCGGTCCGCAAGGATTCCGACCTCCTTCCAGCGGCGGCCCTGGTGGTCCTACCGGTGGCGGACAGGCCGGATTCCCGGGTCGTGGTGGCGTTGGCCCCGGTGCCGGTGCCGGTGCACCTGGCGTTCCGGGTGTTGCGGCTGGTTCTGGCGCTCAGGTGAACTTCACTCGATGGGTCTATAACCGAAACGGATCGAAGTACGGTTTCGTGCTCGATAAGTTCAACCGAATTGTCCAGATCGAAGCCATCGGCCTCAAGAATGGCAACGTCAAGACGGCAAAGGGCCTTTCCTTCGGATCGACCTTCCGCGACGTGATCACTCGATACCAGGCTCCGGATGCTTACGAGATCAACGGCAATGTGATTGTGATGCGATACCTTTCGCGAAACAAGATCGCTTTCCGACTCTCTCAGCTCGGACCGAAGAAGCCTCACGTTGTGACGGGAATCGTCGTCGCTGCGGCAAAGGGTTAAGAAAGAACAACGTTGGCCGATGAGCGCGAAGAAATCCGGAGACGGGTTGATATCGTTAGCCTCGTCGGCCAACGCGTTGCTTTGGTGAAACGGGGAAAGACCTGGAAGGGTCTTTGCCCGTTTCACACTGATAAGAACCCATCTTTCGACGTCAATGCCGAATTAGGCCGCTATCGCTGCTGGTCATGCGGTGAAGCGGGGGATGTGTTCACTTGGGTCATGAAGACCCAGAACGTTGAGTTTGCCGAGGCTCTCCAGCTTCTGGCGAAAATCGCCGGAATCGAACTGAAGGGCGCGAACCCGCACCAGCGGTCGGAACGCCAACACCAGCGCTCGGCGATGGAAGATGCCCTCACATTCTTTCGTGAGCAATTTCTGAAATCCGATCCGGCGCGCGCCTATTGCACAGGCCGGGGCATTCGTAAGGAAGTGATCGACCAGTGGGAGATGGGCTATGCGCCCGATCTCGGCGAGGCTCTGGTGGTGCATCTGCGCAAAAAGGGCTACGCCCTCCCGGAATGTAAGAGCCTGTTCTTGGTCGATGAGAATGCGCGCGGGGGCTATTACGACAAGTTTCGGGGCCGCCTCATCTTTCCCATCCGCGATGAGCGCGGGGAACTGGTGGCTTTCGGTGGTCGGCTGCTGGATCAGGGGCATCCGAAATATATCAACAGCTCAGATACGCCGCTCTATCGCAAGAGCCGCGTTCTCTATGGCATGCATGTGGCTCGGGAGCGGATGTCGAAGGTCCGGACGGCCGTCTTGGTCGAGGGGTATCTCGACGTCATCGCTTGCCACTCGGCGGGGGTGAATACGGCGGTGGCATCATTGGGGACCGCCCTCAGCGAGGAGCATGCGAAGTTGCTCAAGCGGTGGGTGGATGAGGTCGTCATCCTCTACGATGCCGATGCGGCGGGGCAGAAGGCGGCCGAGCGTGCCATCGATATTCTTAAGGCCGAGGGTCTGCGCACTCGCGTGGCGCTGATGCCCGCGGGCGAGGATCCCGATACGCTGCTGAGGAGCCAAGGGCCCGATGCGGTGCAGGCGGCGGTGAATGCGGCGGTGTCGCCCTTGGAGTACCACCTTCAATCGCTGCGGCGACGACTGAGCCCGAAGGATGAAGCGTTTTGGTCGGAAGCAGTGGCGTTTTTGGCCGAAGCACCGACGACCATGGAGTTGGAGCGATACCTCGTTCCGCTCGCGGCGGAGTATCCCGAGATTCAGGACCCCCTGCAGGCGCAAAGGGCTTTGCGAAAATGGGTCACCCAGGTGCAGCGAACGCTTCGGCGGAGTGTGACCACACCCAAGCAGGCGGCGGCGGAGTACGTCGTAGCCTCCACGAGCCTGGCGGCACCGGAGATTGTATTGTTTCGAGCACTACTGGATGAGGATCTTTGTCCGCTGGTGTGGCGAATGCTCGGCCAGGAGGATCTCTTTGTCACCGGTTTCGGGGCGAGCCTCGCCCATGCCGTTTATGCGGCTTTCCCCACCCAGGCACCCCAAGGCGAGGCCAAGGCGTGGCTCCACCAGGTGGAGCCGGAGAGCGTTCGTAAGGTGCTCGGCGACTTGGTCTACGACATTCGGGCCGAGCGCATTCTCGCGCGCCAAGAGGAGACGAGCATGAATGAGATGCAGTTGCGCGAAGCGTACGTTGCCGATGTGGTGCGCGAACTGTTGCGGCTTCGAAATGAGCGGGAATTGGGCAGACTGACGCGCGACTCGGCCAATCGCGACAGCCAAGACCTCCATCGCAAACTTCGAGAATTGAAGGGGCTGCCCCCCGAAGAGGCCCAAGCTGACCCCTGGGCTTGATCCGACACCAAATAAAGTGTCGTGAAACTGAAAATTTTCTTGGGTTCTGGACAAACCTTTTGTATAGTGTTGACGGACTAGCAATAGTCCGAGGGTTGAGGGGCCCGGGGGTAATTCAGGAGCATGGTTGCAGAGTCTCTGTTGACGGCATCGAATGGCCGTGGTGGACATCGTAGTCCCGTTTTGTCTGTGTTTAGGTGTCCAGCCAGTTCGATTCGGGCGATGAATCGCAAGCCGGAGACAGGAAATCGGACGCTTAGGTTGAGCAGCCATTCCGACCAGCATGATGCGGACCATGAAGACGGCGTTCGTATGTGGCTTCGACAGATTGGGCGAGTTCCTTTGCTCAACATGGAGCAGGAGTTTTCCCTTGCTCGCCACGCAAAGAGTGGCTGTTCTGAGTGCAAAGCCATGCTCATTGAGGCGAATCTTCGCCTGGTAGTAAGCATCGCCAAGAAGTGCCTTGGACGGGGTCTTTCGATGCAGGACTTGATCCAAGAGGGCAATCTTGGCCTGATTCGCGCGGTCGAGAAGTTCGATGCGGATCGGGGATTCCGGTTCAGTACCTACGCGACTTGGTGGATTCGTCAGGCGATCACGCGCTCGATCAGCGACCATGGGCGGACCATTCGCATCCCCGTCCACACCCTGGAAGCGGTCAACCGATTTGTCAAAACTCAGCAACGATTGCACCAAGAGCTGGGTCGCGACCCGAATCTGACTGAGCTGAGCGAGGCTATGAATGTCTCGCAAGAGCGAATTCTTGAGTACGTCCGGGTTGTGGCCGATCCGCTTTCGCTTGATAGCCCGGTCGGTGAATCGGATGACGCGGTGTTGGGCGAGTTTGTCATCGACAACTCGGAACTCACGCCGGCCGATGAAGCCATTCGCGCGGTGATCAAGCAGAAGATCTCTGAGATTCTGGACTGCCTGCCCGAGCGGGAGCGCGAGGTCATCGCCATGCGCTACGGCCTCAACGGTGGCTGCCCGCACACTCTGGAAGAGGTCGCCAAGGCCTTCCAAGTGACTCGCGAGCGCATTCGCCAGATTGAGCAAAAGTCGCTCAAGAGGTTGAAGCAACCGCTACGCCTCAGTTCGGTCCTCGAACTGATGGCCTGAAGCGCAATCCGCACGAATTTTTGGTTCGTGCGGATTGCGGGCTAACTCCAGCGCGCCTCCCGCGAAGTATAGGAGGTGCCGTGGGTATCCTTGCGGTGTGCTAAGTAGGAGTTTGAGCCAATGACAGAAGTAATCATGCCCAAGATGGGCGACGGCATGGAGGAAGGCACCCTTGTCGAATGGCTGAAAAAGGACGGCGAGAAGGTCAAGTCCGGTGAAGTCATCGGCAACATCCAGACCGACAAGGCCACGCTTGAACTTGAAGCTCCTGGCTCGGGCATCCTGACCGGATTTCTGATTGCAGCGGGCGAGACCGTTCCTGTTGGCGTTCCGATCGCGATTTTGCTCAAAGATGGCGAGGCACTGCCCGCCGGTTGGGGCAAGGGTGGCGCCAGTGCTCCTGCGGCTGCCGTGGTGGCGGAAGCCGCCCCTGAAGTTGTTGTGGCTGCGCCCGCCGAAGTAGCGGCGCCTGCCGCCGATGTGCGCATCAAGGCGAGCCCGCTGGCCAAGAAGATCGCCGCTGAGCGCGGGATCGACCTAAGCACGGTCACTGGCTCTGGCCCTGGCGGACGCATCGTGGAGAAGGACCTGGAAGCCGCGAAGCCTGCGCCCGCGGCCCCAATAGCGGCCGCTCCGGCTGCGGCCGCGCCTGCGGTCGTTTCTGGCGAAGATACTTTGCTGCCGCTCTCGCGATTGCGCCAGATCACGGCGAAGCGAACGACGGAGTCCAAACAGCAGGTTCCTCACTTTTACGTTTCCGTCGATGTGGATATCGAGAAGATCGTTGCACTTCGAGCTCAGTTCGAGCAAGAGGGAAGTGGCAAGGTCTCGGTCAATGACTTCGTGGTGAAGGCCTGTGCACGCGCCTTGCGCGACATGCCCGAAGTCAATGCGACTTTCAATGGCACTTCGTTGAAGCTACTTGGCAACGTCCACATTGGCATCGCGGCGGCGATCGACGAAGGGCTGACGGTTCCGGTCATTAAGTTTGCCGACCAGCTTTCGTTGCGGCAGCTTTCCGACCGAGCTCGCGACCTGGTGAAGCGAGCGCGCGAGAACAAGCTTTCGCTCGACGAGCTTTCCGGTTCGACGTTCTCAATTTCAAACATGGGCATGCTGGACGTGGATAGTTTCTGCGCCATCGTGAACCAGCCGAATGCAGCGATCCTCGCTATCGGAACCGCGCGTAAGAAGGCGGTTGTGGATGCCAATGACCAGATTGTCGTTCGGACTCGGATGACGATCACGGGCTCGTTTGACCATCGCGTGGTCGATGGATCGGGCGGGGCGAAGTTTGTGAACATCGTGCGGGCTTACTTGGAAAACCCGACCCGACTGCTGGGCTGAGAATATGACCGATACTCGAACGCTGATTGCGCGTAGTTACCTCGCCACGGGCCTGAGCGACGAAGAAGTTGACCGGCTGGTCGCGATCACTGAATCGTGCATGTTCGCGGACGGCGAGGCCATCCTCAGCCAGTTCGAGAAGGACACCGACCTCATGATCTTGCTTGAGGGCGCGGCGGTCATCACGTCCTATTTGAATGAGCCGATTGGGCATTTGAAGCCCTATGCGGTCTTTGGCGAGGTTGCGCTGTTTGACCAGAAGCCTCGCTCGGCGAGCATCACAAGCCAAGGCGACACCAAAGTCTTGGCGATCGATGGACGCCGGTTGCTGGAGGCTTTGGCCGCTGATCCGGCATTTGCGGCAAAAATTCAGCGGAACGTGATCATGGTCCTGTGCGACCGTTTGCGGTCCACCACCCGCCAACTTGCCACGTATATCGCGCTCGAAGACGCGATTTAAGCCCCCGCGCGAACTTTTGGCAATCTTTTCGCACCAAATGGGCTTCACTTCCCGTCAAGCATTTCGTGACTGGGGTAGCCGTGGCTGGGTCTTTCGACTATAATGACCTCGCAGGTGATCAATCATTGATCGCTGCGCATGCCGTACGCTTGCGTCAGGCAAATATTTCTTGGGATAGGTTAGGTAGAGAGGTGTCGTCATAGTGCTCTCGTTTAGAAATTGCGTTCGTGGGATTGGTATGGTGGCCGTTGGGCTTGCTTCAGCGGTCGCGCTGGCAGGTTCGCTGCTTCCAAATCAATCGACCGCGCCAAAAACATCGCTTGCAGAAGGCCAGAAGAAGTTGCGCGCAGCCGCGCACCGTTTCGTCGCTAACGCCGGCCAGTGGGATTCGAGTGTTCGATTCCTGACTCGGTCGAGCAATATGAACGTTTGGGTCACGGATCGTGGCTTATCGTTCGATTACTTCCGTAACGTCTCCGAAGGAAAGGAGACGGGCCGAAAGGGTCATGTCGTTTCGATGGAGTTGGTCGGCGGCCGCCCGACGAAGGACGTTGTGGGTGTCAACCCCTCGACCTTCCGATATGGCTACCAGACCAAAGCTCAGTCGAAGCCAGTGATGGCCCAGACGTTCGGCGAGACCCGCACCGAGGATTTGATTCCTGGTGTGGACCTTCGCACGTATACGGAAGGCAGCAAGCCCCGCTACGACTTGATCGTGGCTCCCGGGACTTCCCCCGACTCGGTCAAGCTCAAGTTCAAGGGCGCGCCGGTCACTGCGACGACTTCCGCGCTAGATTTCAAGACTTCGGTCGGTGAGTTCAAGCACACCGGACTCTTCGCCTACCAGGTGGTAGGTGGCGCACGCAAGGCCGTTTCGGTCTCGTTCGTCGCGAAGGGTACGGACACCGTTGGTTTCAAGGTTGGCGCGTACGACACGTCCAAGCCTTTGATCATCGACCCGCTCGTTTACGGCTCCTATTACGGCGGCGACAATGGCTTCGATGAAGTGCGTTCCGTCGTTGGTGATTCGGGCGGTGGCGTTTACCTGGTTGGAAGCACCCAGGCGACCCAGTTCCCGGTCATCCAGGGTCCTTACTTCCTGAACCTCTTGGGTGGAAAGGACGCCTTCGTTGCCAAGCTCCAGGGCGACGCCTATCGACACGACTACTGCGTGTTCATTGGCGGCACTGAGGCCGAAGTGGCTCAGTATGCCAAGCTCGATCCGTTCGGCAACCTTTGGGTCGCGGGAACCACGTTCTCGACCGACTTCCCGGGCAACACCCGACGCAACGTTCAGTTCCTTTCTCAGATTTCGGGTCTGCCTGCCACCGGAGGCACTTTCCGCCTTCGCCATGGCGCGGTTCTGACCGATCCGATTCCGTTCGACGCCACCCCGGATGACGTGAAGGAGGCTCTGGACGCGGCTCTTGGCGGCAACGCCATTGTCACCTCGATGAACGGGCAGGACCTGCCGGGCGGACGCTATCGCATCTCGCTCGACAACAATCTTCCGCTCCGACTCGCGGTTGTGAACGTGCGAACCCTCGACGGTGGCACTTTTGTGGAGACGAACGAAGGCCTGCCTTCGATCATTGCTGCCTATCCGGAAGGACCGGGCGGTGCCACTCTCTACGAATCCCAAGAACTTCGCCATCGCGGTAGCCGACCGCTGTTCATTCCTCAAGCTCCGATCGATGCCCTGTTCCAACTGGGTATCACGATTAACGGCAACCTTTTCGGAACTCCGGTCCTTCGTCAAGATGCGACTGCTGCCCAAGTCCAGGCGGCCATCGCGGCCGTCGTTGGTGCCGGAAACGTCACCGTCACGGGCACGGGCCCGCTGAGCGAGAACAACTTCACCATCGTCTTCGGTGGTACGTTCAATGTTGCGCAGCCGAAGATTCAGGTCTTCAACCAGGCTTCGCCTAACCCGGCTTACGGCATCTTCAAGCCCAGCGACATCTTTGTTACTCGGTTTGCTCGAAGCGGAACGATTCTTGACCCGACCAATCCTCAGGTCACCAACATCATTGGCGGCGAGGACGAGAACGAATTCCTTGGTGGATTCGAAGTCGTGCCTCAGCTCAACGCTCAGCCGGGTGATCCGGTTCGATTGCTCGTTTTCGGCGAGACTTCCGGTACCAACCCGATTGTCGACCTCGCTGGTGCGCCCAACAACACTGGAACCACTGGATTCTTGATGCGGCACGTTTGGGATGGAACTTCGTTCAACCTAAACGCGGCGGCATCGCGATATATCCAAGCGGACGGACCCGGGGCAAGCCTTTCGACCACGGGTCTGGCAACGGACTCGACCGGCGCGGCTTACCTGACGGGAACCGTGACCTTTGCAGGAACGGTCGACAACCGAGGCGCTAACCCCGTCTTCCAAGTCACCCCCGGCATCTTCAACGAGGGTTGGTTCCTTCGCAACACCGACATCTACGTCCGCAAGTACCTTGAGGACGGATCGCTTAAGTACTCCGGTCTTATTGGTGGAAACAACGCTGATATCTCCGGTGGAACCTACATCGACATCACCGGTGAGCGAGTCAGCATTGGTTCGTCCATCGCGGTCGACCGGCAGGGCAACGCTTACATCACGGGTCGAACGACCTCGTTCAACTATCCGCGAACTCGCGGTGTCTTTGGCGAGAGCTTCGACAACAATCCCAACGTCGTTGTGACGAAGATCAGTGCTTCGGCCGACAAGATCCTCTACTCGACCAACCTGAGGACGCGCGGAAGCGTATTCCCTGGCGGCGTGGGTGTGGACTCGCGCGGCAATGCCTACGTTGTGGGCATGATCACTCGCAATGCGCTCTCCTTCCCGAACCCTCCTGGCGACCCGAACGAGCCCAATGGCATGTCGGGCTTCAGCATCCAGCTCACGCCGGACGCGCTTGACAACGCCTACGACACCCCGGCGCCGCCTGAACTTCCGACCACTGAGGGCTTCATCAATGTCCTTAGCCCGGATGCAAGGACTCTTGTCTACGGTTCGTTCATCGGCGGCAACCTTGATGAGTGCGTCTTCGGACCCTTCATCGACTCGTTCGGCGACGTCTGGGTCTGTGGCTGGAGCGACACCACCCGACTCTATTTCCGAGTCAGCTCGACGGGCAACGTCACCGTTCGACAGAGCGCTGGCAGCCTTCCTGGCAACTACATCTCTCCGCTCGCCTTCAAGTCGCAGGGCGATGCGACTGGCCAGACTGGCATCACCGTCAACTACGGCAACCTTCAGGTTCCGGCGGCCGGACCGACGACCATTGCTTCCAACTATTGGCGAGACGGATTCCTGTTCAAGCAGCGAATCAATCTGCCGATCTTGAACACCCTGACCTTGAATCCGACGACGATTCCGGGCGGGCTTGGAGCTACGAGCATCGGTACCGTCACTCTGACCCAGGCCGCACCGGTTGGTGGTGCCCAGGTTGAAGTCCTTCTGTCCAGCACCGAGGCCGCGTCGCTCAACGCCGCTGCCGATGTCGCATCGCTCAAGTTCACGATCCCTCAGGGTCAGACTACGGGCAACTTCACCATCTTCTCGAAGGGTGTTCTCATCCCGACGGGAGTTGATGTCAAGGCTTCGTATCTCAACACCTTCAAGATTCAACGCTTGACCGTGGTGCCTTGGCTCGATACGAACTCGGTTACTCCAGAGTCCGTGGTGGGTGGAAACATCACCACCGGTCGTGTGAACCTGATTAACCCGGCTCCGGCTGGCGGCGTTCGGGTTGACTTGACCACGGATCGACCAGATCTGGTCAGCTTCCCGGATAACCAGGGTAACAACACCGTTGTCGTCCCGGCGGGCGCTACCTCCGCCACCTACACGATCGCAACTAGCGGTGTTGCCACTTCGACTCCGGTCCAAGTGAATGCACAACTCCTCGGTGTCACCAAGTCGGCCTCCGTCCTCCTGACGGTTGCAAGCCTTGATCGACTCGAGTTCGTCCCCAACATCGTCGCGAGCCTCAACAGGACCACCGGAACGATCTACCTGGATGGCCAGGCAGGATCGGAATTCACGGTCGACCTTGAGATGCTAGGCGGGCTCCCCGAGGGCTACAGCTTCGTGGGTCCCAGGGTCGTTGATGGCTCGAAGGTCGTCTTCCAGAGCGGCGAGCGTCAGGTCTCGTTCGATGTCCAGACGCCTTACGAAGCGGCTGACGTGACTCGAATCGTTCGCGCCACGCGGGCGGCTCAAGGTGACTATCCGCTCTCAACCGCTCAAGGTTCCTTCCAGGTTCGAAGCATCGCCCTTCTGACCTTCACGATTGATCCTGAGACGCTCAACGGCGGCGAATCCACGACGGGCAACGTCACCATCTCGTCGGCAGCGCCGGCTGGTGGTGTGACCCTGAACCTCGCTGCGACGGTCAACGGCGATGTCGTCACCCTGCCGGGTGCCACCATCACCGTGCCGCAAGGACAAACGACGGTCAACTTCACCATCCCCACGAGGGTGGTGGTGCTCGACACCGATGTGACGCTCGAAGTTTCGCGCGGCCCCGTCGCCATCAGCCGAGTGCTGAAGGTGAAGGGTCTTACCGGAACTCTGGTCATCACTCCGGGAAGCGTCATCGGCGGAGCCGCCAATGCAACGGGTGTCTTCACCCTGAGCCAGAACGCTCCGGCTGGTGGAGTCACGGTTGACCTTGCCAGCTCCGATCCGGGTGCTGCCAATGTCCCTGCTTCGATCTTCATCGCAGCGGGCACGAACAGCGCGAGCTTCACGGTTACTTCGCAGGAAGTTCCGGACACGGTCTCGGTGACCATCTCAAGCAGCATCGGTGGAACGGCGCAAGGAACTGGTTCGCTCCAGGTCCGACGACGCGGAATCGCCAGCATCACGTTCAGCCCGAGCACCGTGCGATCACTTCGCGGAACGGTGGTCACGATCACCTTGGATGCACCTTCCAAGGAAGGCGGAACTCTGGTCACGCTCTCCGCGACCAACCCTCAACTGCTGAACCTGCCCGAATCGATCCGGATTCCGGCTGGTCAGACCACCTACTCCTTCGGAGTCGTCACGCGACGGGTTTCTCGAAACCTGAGCACGACGGTTACGGCATCGCTGGATAACGGCAGCGCCGCCTCCGGAGTCGTCACGGTCATCCGCTAAGGAAAGCCGAGCCGACTCGAAGGCCCCCTCCCATTCGTGGGAGGGGGCCTTTTGCTTTTTTGAACCCAAGCTGAGGTATAAGACTTTCGGTGAAGACGACCCTCTCGTTCCTGCTTGGTATTTCTTTGGGCGTCATCAGCACGGTGGTTGTCCAGCGTCTGATCGAAGAACACGAACCTAGCGACCCCAATGCCCTGGCGGATCGACTTGCCGAGCAGTTGGAGTCTTTGGAAGATGAGACCTTCCGAGATTAAGGCGTGAAGCGCCAAATCGTGATCGTCGGCGGCGGCCTCGGGGGCCTCTCGGCCGCCATCTACGCCCGGCTCGCGGGCCACTCGGTTCTCTTGCTGGAGCAGCGTGAGACGGTCGGCGGTAAGGCTGCGGGCATCGAGCAGCAGGGCTACCGGCTTGACCCCGGGCCATCCATCATCATTCTCACGCGCATCTATGAGGCGGTTTTCCGGGCGGCGGGTCGCCGGATGGCGGACTATCTCCACTTTGATCGTCTGGACCCGATCTCAAGGGTCTTGATGGAGGGGCAGCCCCCGCTTGACCTGCCTTCTTCGCGCGATGGGTGCCTTCAGGTGGTGAGGGATGTCGCCCGCGAAGATGCCGACGAATTCGCGCGACTTATGGACAATCTCGACCAGGTTGCACCTCTGATCGACGCGAGCATTTTTCAGCACCCCTATGAGCATTGGTGGCAGCTCGCGGACCCCAAGCTGATCGGGACGGCCATGCGGTTCGATGTGCGGAAGACCTATCGCGAGATGGTTGATGCGATGTTCCGGTCGCCGCTCTTGCGCGCGTTTTTCTATGGGTTCCCTTCCTACGGGGGTCAGACCTACGACAGCAAGGCCCCGGGGGCGCTCATGATTCCGTACCTGATGATTCAGGACGGCGTCTGGTACCCGCGCGGGGGAGTGGCGGCGATTCCGGCGGCATTCGCCCGGCTCGCTACCGAACTTGGCGGCGAGATTCGGACGGGTGCTCGGGTGACCAAGGTCGAGGTGGAGAAGGGAAGGGCCACCGGGGTGTGGGTGGGCGAAGAGAGGATTCCTGCTGATGAGGTCATCTGCAATGTTGATCGCCTGACAGTGGAGCACTGGCTCGGGACTCCTCAGCCTGCGGGCCTTAGGCCGAGTCTCAGCTACTTCACGGTGCACTGGGGTATCCGTCGCCGCTTTACTGGGCTTGCCCACCACACTCTGGTCATTCCGAAGAACTTCGAGCGGGGATTTGAAGACCTCTACCGCCATCGAAAAATGACGCCGGAGCCCATTGTCTATCTGAACGACACGACTGCCACCGACCCTTCGGCGGCACCGGTGGGATGTACGAACCTCTTCGCTGTCGTCACGTCTCCCGCGTGCGAAGACCATATCGATTGGGAATCGGAATCGCGACAATACGTGAACGATGTCCTGGGCGTGCTCGCGAAGGCGGATATCCACCTGGACCCGGCGGAGATCGAGTTCGAGCGAATCCAGAATCCTCGACTTTTCGAAGCCCGAGATGGCAACTACAAGGGCACGCTCTATGGCGCGGATGAGAAGTTCCGGCATCTCGGCGGTATGTTCCCGCTCACCAATCGCCATGCCTCGATCCGGAATCTGTACTTTTGCGGCGGCTCGGTCCAGCCGGGGGCGGGGCTCCCGATGGTGACGCTGAGCGGAAAGTTTGCCGCCGATATCATCGGCAAGTAGACTAGGGTCGCCATGCGTTTGCAGGAATACATCGTCCGGGCCACCCAGAAAGCGCTCGATGACGTCGAGCGGGCCGCGCTCGCGACGCCCGATGACCGCCGAGCGTGGTCGCCGGGCGGCCAGAGCCGTTCGGTGCTGGGCCAGATGCAAGAGCTCGCCCGGGCCGCCACTTGGTTGCTGCCCATCATTGAGCATGGACAGGTCCCGAACTTTGACAACCACGCCCGGCGCGAGGCCGAGGAGGCGCTCGCCTTCGATACGGTCGAAGAATGCATCCAGGCGGCGCGCGAGAGCACTTCGGAGCTTTGCCGCGCGATCCTTGAGACGCCGGACGAGGACCTGGAGGAAGAGATCAAGTTGCCGTTCGGCGGGGGCATGATCCTCACCCTCGCCGAGGTGATCGATCTGCATCGGTGGAACCTGATCTACCACCTGGGCCAGATCAACCAGATTCAACTGATCATCGGTGATGGCGAAATGCACTAATTTCGCGTTGAACCTACCACTGGCTCACTTCTATGCGTACAATAGGGTGAGATAAGGAGATTTTGCAATGAGCGAAAATCGAGAAGATAACAACGTAGTGCTTTACATCCTCGCAGGAGTCGGCTTGGGCGCCATCATCGGTGCCGCCGCTGGCCTGCTGTTTGCCCCCAAGGCTGGCACGGAAACCCGCGAAGAGCTGAATGCTCGCCTGAAGGAACTCAAGTCCAAGACCGAGGATTGGGTCGCCGAGCAGAAGACAAAGCGACTCAATTCCAAAGACGTCGCCGAAGAAATCGGGGCCTAACTAGCAAAAGATGGGTTGGCGAATTGCACTTTGGCTGGCTCTCCTGCTGGGTGCACTCGCCTTCCTCTTTTTGGTTCGGGGCGTTCTGCTCCCGTTCATTCTTGCCTTCCTGATCGCCGCGCTACTTGAGCCGACGGTGGGGAGCCTCGCCAAGCGGGGTGTCCCGCGCCCGGTTTCTGTGCTCGGGGTTATGGGGGCCTTTTTCACAATTGTCCTTCTCGTCGTGATCTTCTTCGCGCCCGCCGTCACGCGCCAGGTCGGAAACCTGACAGGCCGCCTGGAAGAGCTGGTGACCACCCTCACCCGCGAAGACCCGAACGACAACTTCTTCCTGCGGTGGGACCCAGCCGTACAGGTTGAGGCAGAGGCCAAGGCGAGCACAGTGGATACTTTCCTGGCCACCTATGCGGACCAGCTTGACCGCTTTGGCTTGCCGACCACCCAGCGAGGCCTGATCGACCAATACGTCGAACCTCAGCGGCCCCAGATCGCCAAGAGCGTGCGCGCTTTGGTCGACTCCATGTTTGGGGCGGCACGGGGATTGGCGTCGCAGGTCGCTTTGCTGGTGCCGGTGCCGATTATTGTGTTTCTCATCCTCAGCGATGTCGATGGCATCAAGCGGCGGCTTCTCGCCCTCGTGCCGCCCTCGCTACAGAAGGGGACCAAGGCGATCACGACCGATATTGGCCAGGTGTTCTTTTCCTATCTGCGGGGGATTTCGACCGTGGTGATGGTCTTCATCCTCGCCCAATCGCTGGTGTTCATGGCGTTCGGGGTGCCCTATGGCATTCTGCTGGGCTTGCTGACCGGGGTGCTCTATCTTATCCCGATGATCGGCAATATCCTGAGCTCGGTGATCCTGTTCTTTGTTATTGGCCTCAGTGGCGTCAGCGGGAATAACTTTTTCACTTTGCCCTCGCCGTGGCTGTTTGCCGCCCTCATCATGGTGGTGTTCTTCCTCATCAGCCAGGTCTTCGACCAGATTTTGACGCCGCGCATCGTGGGCGATGCGGTGGGGCTACACCCGGTAGGGAGTATGTTCGTGGTCTTCTGCGGAGGGGCGCTGTTTGGATTGCCGGGCATGGTGTTGGCGTTCCCGCTGGCGGGCTCGATCAAGGTCATTGTCGACCGACTGCTCCGCGTCACATCCTCTTCGCCGGAGACCATTGGGTTGCCGGCGGTTCCGTTGCGGCACCGATCGGGCTAAAGCTGGATGGGATTGGGCGACGCGAAGTGGGCGTTGTCGAAGAAGCGCACGCCGAGGGCTTGGGCGTAGCGCAAGCCCAGTTGGGCGATGGGGCCAGCACTGGCGTTCAGGGGCTGTCCTGGCGCGACTGCACGCGTGTCCTGCTGCACGACCATCGGCGGGAGCCGGCGCTCGCGCCAGTGGAGGACCAAGTGGTAGGTGACGCCGCCCATCTTGGGCTCGCTGATCAGGACGAGGGCGTCGAGGTCTTGGAGTTTGCCGCGCACGGGCGGCTTCGAACCACCCAGCCACCGGGTAAAGACTCTCTCCTTCAGATCGAATTTCGCCCGCACGAGCGATAGCCACGCCAGGGCTCCAGCGACGAGGAGCAGAGTGCCCACCAGCAGGTACCAGGCCTCGAAGAGAGGCAGGGGCTGGCCGAGGAGGCCAAAGACAGGAGGCGCGACCAACAGCGCACCCCCGGCGACGAAGACGCCGCGCATCAGCACGAGATACGCCTCCGGCGGCCCAAAGAAGAGCCGCCGGTTCTCTCCCTGAAATCGCCCGTAGAGAGGTGTTTCTAGCATGCAGACCTACCCGTTCGGTGCCTCGCTTAGCTTGGATTCGAACGTGTGGACACCCGAGCCTAGCTCGGCCGTTTGCCATCCACTATCCGAAGGAAGGTGGGCGGTGGCGGTCGCATTGGCGGGGACTTCGACTTCCCATCGGAAGGCTCCTTCGGACCAGGTCCATTCGCTGCGGATCGGGCCGTAGACCGAGTGGAAGCTGGCCTTGACCTGGTTCAGGCCCCCACCGGGCAGGGGGCGGAGCACGATGTGCTTGTAGCCGGGGATCATGGGGTCGAGGTCGATGCCCGCGACCTTGGAATAGAGCCACTCGCCGATCGCGCCGTAGGCATAGTGGTTGAAGGAGTTCATCCCGACATCCTGGAAGCCCTTGTCGTGGGTCCAGCCGTCCCAGCGCTCCCAGATTGTGGTTGCGCCCTGGGTGACGGCGTAAAGCCACGAGGGCCAGCTTGTCTGGTGCAAGAGCCGATAGGCGACGTCCGCACGACCGCCCTCGGAGAGAACGTGGGGCAGGTAGGGCGAGCCCACGAAGCCGGTGGAAAGGTGGTCGCCGCGACGGCGGATGTCTTCGGCCAAGGCGTTGATCGCATTGGCGCGAAGCTCTTTGGGGATGAGGTTGAAATGCAGGGCGAGGACGTAGCTGGTTTGGGATCCGGGCGTGAGTAGCCCCGCAGGGGTCATGTAGTTGTGCTGGAATGCCTCGCGGGTGGTCTGTTCCAAAGCGAGGTAGTGGTCGCGGTCCTCGGGCTTGCCCAATACCTCGGCGATTCGGGCGAGCAGGTTGGAGACGTAGGCGAGGAACGCGGTGCCAATGAGTCCGGTGGGCGTGTCGGCTTGGATGTTCAGCCAGTCGCCAAATCCGCCCCACCCGGTAGTCGCGCGAAGGCCATTGATTCGGCTGTCTTCGAGGAACTTGAGGAAGCCCTGCATCATGCCGTAATGGCGCTGGAGGACGCGGACGTCGCCATAGCAGCGATAGATCGTCCAGGGGCAAATGACGGCGGCATCGGCCCATGCAGGGCCCCCGTCGGCCCCTACGATGTCGAGGTTGGGAATGACGGCAGGGATGGCTCCGACCTTTTCGCCCTCAGTTGCCTGCGAGTCATCGACATCATCGAACCACTTAGTGAAGAACCCAGCCACGTCCATGTTGTAGGCGGCGGTTCGAATGAAGACCTGGGCGTCGCCGGTCCATCCGAGCCGTTCGTCGCGCTGAGGGCAATCGGTGGGGACCTCCAGGAAATTTCCGCGCTGGCCCCACTGGATGTTGCTCTGGAGTTGGTTGATGAGCGGGTCGTTGCAGGAGAACTCGCCGCGCAGAGGCGTCTCGGAGTACCAAACCAAGCCGGTCACCATGTCTTCGGTTGGCTCATCGATCAGCCCGCTGAGCTCGACATACCGGAAGCCGTGGAATGTGAAGCGGGGCGAATACTCTTCACCGTTCGGGGCGCCCTTCAGCGTGTAGTAGTCGGTGGCCCGGGCAGAGCGGAGGTTGGCGTAATAGGGGTTGCCTTTTTCGTCGAGAATCTCGGCGTGGCGAATCTTGATGGTGGTGCCAGCGGGGCCCTTGATGCGCAAACGCACGACGCCGACCATGTTTTGCCCGAGGTCGAACACCATGCCGGTGCCTTGCCACGTGCGGCTGACTTTGGGTGGGGCGATCGGTTTGATTTCGTGGAGGGTCCGTACGGGCAGGCTCGCACTCGCGACGAGTCGGATGTCGGGGGCAGGAAGGGTTTCCACCGGCCACCAGGCGGAATCGTCGAAGCCAGTTTCGGCCCAAGGGCCGAACTCCAGTCGCGCGTCGTAGGCTTCGCCCATCAGGAGGTCCGCTTCGAGCAAGGGGCCATAGGCGACCTTCCAGGTGCTGTCGGTGGTGAATCGGGAGGTGGTGCCGTCGGGGTGGTCGATGACCAACTGGCAGAGGAAAGCGGGCTTGCGCCCATACATTTGCCGGCTCCACATGCCGAGCGCACCGCAGTACCATCCATCGCCCACGATGGCCCCGATGGCGTTGGCTCCTTCCTTTAGTTGCGAAGTGACGTCGTAAGTCTGGACTTGGAGTCGCTTGCTGTAGTCGGTCCAGCCCGGTCGAAGCTCGTCTTGGCCGACCTTGGCCCCGTTGAGGTGGACCTCGTAGACACCCAGTGCCGTAACATACAGGCGGGCCTTGCCGATGGGCTTCTCGATATCAAGGTCCCGGCGGAAGTAGGGAACGGGGCTGGAAGTGCGGGGGCCGCCGACCAAGGGTCCGGCGATCCATTCGGCGGACCAGTCGGAGGCGTCGAGCAAACCGATCTCAAAGGTGGCGAGATCGGAGACGGCCGTGCGGCCATGGTTGTCGCGAATCTCGACCCGCCAGACCGCCGCCTGGCCAGAAATCAGGGCGTGGCCGGTGTATTCCACGTGGATGGATTGGTCTGAATCCACCCATCCTGAATCCCAAGCGTTCGGCTCGTCAAGAAACTCCGGCGACGACGTGACGATCACTCGGTAGGCGGTTTGGAGGGTCGAAGGGAGGTCGGAGAGGACCTCCCAGCATAAGCGAGGGATTGGCTCGCCCAGCCCGATTGGGTTGACAAAATTCTCGGTGCGCAGATGGGTTAAGGCGAGACCATTGGCCATGATCGCATTTTAGGCGATTCTCGGCGGCGATGTGATCCGATGTTTGAGGTTTGAGACAACCCGACCACGGCGCGATTCGGACCGATAAACTTCGGCGAGGCCAACATAGGGATAGTCGTCCAGCGCGCGATGGATCTTCTTGGAGGCCTGGCGAAGGATGTTCAGGGCGGCTTGGCGGCTGTGGCCTCGTTTGTCGCCGATCTCCTCCAGCGAAAAGCCCTCCATGCGCAGGGCCAAGACGTCGCTTTGGCTCGGCGTCAGCTTTGCCCCGGCGAGGATGCCGCGCACCTCGGATTCGGCCAAGGGGTCGTAGGGCGAGCCTTTGCCCACTTGGACCCAGAACGGGTCGCGCTTGCGGGCGCGCTTGAGTTTGACTTCAAAGGTCGCCTCGGAATAGGCCGGGGCGAGCGGGTCTCGCTCGCACAGGGCGAGGATTGCGTCGGCGACAAAGCTGAGTTGTTCCTTAACCATAGCGCGAGCCAGACCCTAAATAGTAGATATCTGTATACTATATAGCGAAGGCTCAAAGGCAAGGCAGATCGTCAACCGGGAGTTTTCCCCAATCCCAAAATTTCACCTTTTTGCGTCCAAAACGAAAGTTTCCCACTCTGAGGGCCTTCTGGACGTAGCGCAACCCGCGGTTGGTCGTTATAATGAATTGGGTTCCCGAAGGAGAGGCTCGTTGGCTGGAGTATCGTTTAAAGGCATTACAAAGGTTTTTGGCAAGGACGTCAAGGCCGTCAACAATCTGAATCTTGATATCAAAGATCAAGAATTCATGGTTCTCGTTGGACCATCTGGATGCGGCAAGACCACCGCGCTCCGGATGATCGCTGGTCTGGAAGAGGCCACTGATGGCGATCTGATGATCGGTGACGTTCGCGTCAACGACGTGCCGCCGAAAGACCGCGATATCGCCATGGTTTTCCAAAACTATGCGCTGTATCCCCACATGAACGTCTATGACAACATTGCGTTCGGTCTTCGACTGCGCGAACTGAAGGGTTTCTTCTGGCAGATCACCCACCTGGAAGAAGCGAAGCGCGTCAAGAAGGACATCGACAACCGCGTGAATGAGGTCGCCAAGATGCTGGATATCGAGAAGTATCTGCATCGCAAGCCCAAGGAGCTCTCGGGCGGACAGCGCCAGCGCGTGGCTTTGGCCCGCGCCATCGTGCGCAAGCCCAAGGTGTTCTTGATGGACGAGCCGCTCTCGAACTTGGACGCCAAGCTTCGCGTTCAGACCCGAGGCGAGCTGATCCGCTTGCACCGCCAGCTCGGTATCACCACGATTTACGTCACCCACGACCAGGTGGAAGCCATGACCATGGGCCAGCGAATGGCGATCATGCGCGATGGCATCCTCCAGCAGTGCGACGAGCCCGAAAAGGTTTATGCGAAGCCGGTCAACAAGTTTGTGGCCAGCTTCATCGGCTCACCGCCCATGAACTTCGTGCCCGCCAAGATCGTTTCTGAGGGTGGTCGCGCTTTCGTGGATGCGGAATCGTTCAAATTCCCCCTCACCGAGGGCCACAAGGCTGCTTCCTATGTCGGCAAAGCCGTGACGCTCGGCATTCGCCCCGAGGACATCTTCGACTCCGCCTTGGAGAGCCACTTGGCCGTCAACGATGACAACTCGTTCATCGCTCAGGTGGACGTGCTCGAGCCTCTCGGCCATGAGTACGTGGTCTATTTGGTGGTCGGCAAGCACAGCCTTGTCGCCACGATCGCCCCCGAGACCAAGATCGAAGAAGTGAAGAGCTTCAAGTTCAGCGTGAACTTGGCCAACCTCCACATCTTCGACGCCGAGACTGAAGAAGC
>JBMOJD010000028.1:0-35509 GCA_049317025.1 Fimbriimonas sp.
TCGCGCGGCCGGAAGCCCGTGTCGATCAATACCTTTGGTTTCATAGTTATAACCTTCAATTTTTACCTCGTCGGGGCATGCTGGGAGGAGAAGCCTGGCGGCAGATAGAGTTTTGATCGGCGAAGATATTCCGAACCAAACATACAGATTACGATGACATACGTGATAGAGTGAGGACATGCGCGTCCTGTTGACCCTCCTGATGGCAATGCTTTCGTGTCTTGCCTGTTCACAAGTCAAACTCTACACCTTTGAGGCTAAAAACTGCACTCACAATTTCGTGGCCGATGCTGCCAGGGACCGTGTGTACGCTTTCGAAACGGATCCTGACAATGGACAAAACCTGAGCATTGTCGAAGTCCAGCTCTCCACCGGTTCGTCAACCAAGTGGTCAGTTTCCACCCCTATAAGGTTGAATGATTCAGTAACTGCATCATGTCTTGAGCCTTTGACCGGTGATCTACTGTTTGTCGGTCACAATTATTCGGCTGGATTCTGGGAGTTGATTAGAATTCGCCCATCGACAAGATCGATCATTGCACGCCGAGCTATCGAGCCAAAACAGATGCTCCTTACGGTTAGTCAGAATCGACTCTACTCATTTAACTACACGGGTGAGGTTGTGGAATATGATCTCAATTCTCTCGCAGTACTTCGGGTCTCAGCGAAATCACCTTGGGTATACGGCGGGATCTACTACGGGGACGGGGACTCGGACTATCACCGACTCTACATTGACCAGGCCAGGAGGCGGATTATCGTAAGTTGGGTGAGCCTTAGTCAAGGTTCCAGTTCTGCCTATGACTTGGACACGTTTGCCACTGTTGCGCATGCCCGCCTTTCTTATGGGGCGCGTGCGGGAATGTATGACTACACTCTGGGCAGAATCATTCGTGATGAAAGGGCTGAAGACAGTCAAGATCAATTCCACCTAGCCTATACCTTGGACAGTCTGTTGCCAGCGCCAATCACCGGATTTGAGGGCATGCGAGCAGGAGTGCAGCTGGCGTCCGGCAAATTTGTTGTCTTGAAGCATATTAACAGTCGGTGGTTTCTTGTGACGATAGATGCCTCGGGAACGACACTCTCCCAGCTTGATGTCACGGGAGCGGCAATGGGTGGATATCCCCCTATCCCCCTGGATTCAAACCGGTTCCTTATTCTTTCAAATGGCGAGACTATTCAGTGGACCTTCTCTGTTTACCGATTCCCGGACGCGACAAACATTTGGACCGGGGCGCGAACAGTCGTTGCTGGTAGATCAGTCACTCTGAAAGCCAACCTCAAGTCGCAAGTCGGATCCGTTCCTCTCCCCAACCAGCCCATTGAGTTCTATGCAGACACAAGGCTTCTCGGCAGTGCTACGACCAATGCGGCAGGCGATGCGAACTTAACTATCGTCCCTCCGGCTGACCTGGCACCCAGGGTCTACGCTCTACGCGCGGTGTTCCCTGGTACGCCGGGCCAGCAGCGTGCGGAGGCGACGTCAACCTTGACGATTACTCGCGAGTCTTCTTCGGTTTGGGTTGGAACTCGCTTCGGAACCATTGGCCAACCAGTGGCCTTGCGAGCAAGCCTCACCAACCGAACGACAAACTTGCCGATGGCGGGGGAGAGTCTGAGATTTTCCGTTGGCGCAGTCGTTCTTGGCGATGCCGTGACTGGGGTCGATGGATTTGCCGATCTGAATGTGGTCCTTCCTGACACCTTGAATTCGGGAGCCCAGACGCTGACCGTCACTTACGCAGGTTCGGCGTCGGTTTCGGGTAGCACGGGCACTGCGACGTTGACTATCACCAAGGCGACTCCGTCTCTGTGGGTCGGAAACCGTTCAGGAACCATTGGCTCAAGCGTGACTCTCGATGCCATTCTCACTCGCTCGGGCAATCCTGTGGTCGGGCGAACGGTGGAGTTCCGGGTTGGCGGAAACCTGCTTGCTTCAGGCGTAACCGATAGCACGGGACGGGCCTCGGTGCCGACGATCTTGCCCGACTGGCTGACGGCGGGAAGCCTTACGCTGACGGCCTCGTTCGCGGGCGATGGTGCCTACAACGCCGTCAGCCGCACCGGAACCCTCACAGTGAGCAAGGCGAACACGAGCATGTGGGTGGGTTCGCGATCTGGCAAGGCGAACGCGCCGGTCCAGTACCGCGCGTATCTCAAATCGGGAACGGCCTTTGTTGTCGGTCGCACGCTGGTCCTGAAGGCAAATGGCGTTCAGGTCGGCACGGGCGTCACCGATGCCACCGGCTACATCACCATCAACACCACAATCCCGAACCTTGTCCCCGGGACTTATCCCCTTACGGCAAGCTTTGCAGGGGACGGAGCCTACAACGCGAGTTCGGCGTCGGGAACCCTGACCGTGACGCCCTGAGGCGAACAGATGGTCCCGGCCGACGGGCCCGGGACCATCTGAAGCTAGGATCGAATCTCTTGGAGGGTGACGTTCAGGCTGCGCTCTTGGCCTTTCGACCAGACTCGCACCTTCGCCTGGTCGCCGGGCTTCTTTGAGTTCAGGATGCCATTGAGGGTGAGCAGATCCTTTAATGGCTTTCCGTCCATCTCTAGCAAGACGTCCCACTGGCGGATGCCTGCCTTATCCGCCGCCGAATTCTGCCCGACGGCGAGGAGCAGTACGCCCGATGGAGGCGGCGTCGCACCCGTCAGTTGCTCAACTTCGGCCCGGCCATTGGGGTCGGCGAGGACGGCGACGCTGGTTTCGTTGTAGCTGACGCCCAGGCCCGCGTAGCGAACATAGCCAAGCTTCACGATGTCGTCCACCACCCGCTTCATGCGGTTGACCGGGATAGCGAAGCCGATTCCGATGCTCTGGCCGGTGCGGCTGGCGATGGCCGAGTTGATGCCAATCAGGCGGCCTTGGGCGTCGGCGAGGGCACCGCCCGAGTTGCCGGGATTGATCGCCGCATCGGTTTGGATGCTATCGGTGAGATACAGCCGCTCAATGTCGATGCTGCGGCCCTTCGAGCTCACGACCCCGACGCTGACGGTGTTGTCAAAACCAAGCGGATTGCCCACGGCCAAAACCCACTGGCCAACCTCGACCGGGGCATCGGTGATGTCCACCGGAGTTAGATCCGTCGCCTCAATCTTGAGGACGGCAAGGTCCGATCGGGGGTCATTGCCGAGCACTTTCGCCGTGAGCGTCCGGCGGTCGGAGAGGCGGACGCGAATTTCGCTGGCCACGCGCCGACGGGTGGGGTCGCGCGGATCGGCGATCACATGGTTGTTGGTGACCACCAGCCCATTGCGGGAGATGATGACTCCGCTGCCGGTGCCGGTCTCCTGAAGCTGGGTGTCCGATTCCCACATGCGGCGATAGCGCACATACTGGTCCACGCTCACGACTGAGGGCATCACCTTCTTGGCCGCCGCCCGGAAATCGGGCGCGGCCACCGGTCCACCCATGGGATCGGCCACGGGCAGAACTGCCGGCCGAGCAAATGCCGAGTCGACGGCCGAGCCGACCACCGAGGCGTTCTGGGCCCGGGTCATCCAGCGATCCAGTTGGAGAGCCCCGAGCACACCCACAAAGCAGGCAACAGAGGTCAAGACGACGGCAGACTTTTTCATCTAGTCTTATTTTCACCCAAGCGCGAAGTTCAGTGGGACCAAAGGTTTGTGCTTGAATTGCGATGTTCTTGTTGTATGATTTGTGGCGGTGGTCCTGCGCGTCGTTGGGAGTCTCGTTAGCCATGTTCGCGGAGCGAACATTCGGCTGGCGTTGCTTCTCTCAGTCGCGATTGCCTTGTTGTGCGGTGCGAGTTCGATCTATGTTCCCTGGACCCGGGCGGGTACACAGTGCCCTACGGCGATCGTTCAATTTTCTTCCAAGCACCACACGAGGGTGCCCAAGCCGGGCGATCGCAACTTCAAGCAGTGTCGCTGTGCCGAGAAGAGAGCCGCCCAGACATTGGCGACCAAGTCGCTTGAACCCGCGCCAGAAGCCGTGCTTCATGTCGAGGTCAGAGTGGCGCTGCCCGCTCCGCTCGTCCTACCGCGGGCGAGTTTAGGGATGCTCGTTAGCACCTGCAATCAGCACACGTCGCCACCGCCAACACCACCGCCTTGCCAAATCTGACTCCTCGTCTGGTCATTTCTTTCGCCCGTTCCGGGCGGACTCTTGATGCTGGAACGTCAGAACATGAAATCAAAAGCTTTCACTCTCATTGAACTTCTCGTTGTTATTGCGATTATCGCGATCCTTGCTGCCATCCTTTTCCCGGTTTTCGCCCAAGCCAAGCAAGCGGCCAAGAAGACCGTTGACCTTTCGAACATGAAGCAAGTCGGCACGGCGTTTAGCCTCTACGCTGCCGATTACGACGATCGCTTCCCGCTGACTTCGTTCCCCTCGAAGGGCAGCACGTGGTCTCTGCGGTGCCAACCCTACATTAAGAGTTGGGACATGTTTCGCTCCCCGGGCGACCAAAGCACACTCTGGCCCCCGGCCGGAACCCAGCCCCCGGCCCTGACCGCTCCGGACACCGATCCCCGATGGAACTTCCGCTGGACCAGCTACCTGCTCAATGCCTTTATGGCGGGTACCTACGGTGGCTCCGGCACCTATTCGACCATCACCAGCATCGAGTCGTCTGCGTCCACGATCTACGTGGTCCTGGCCGCCGACAAGGTCGCCCCGCGCGACCACTACCACCCGTTCTATTGGGGAGTTCCCGCCGAGACCACGAGCGGATTCATGCAGAATCTGACCTTCGACCCCTCGATAGATGAGACGAAGGAGATCAAGCTGACCGCTTTCTCTGAAGGGTCGAACTACACGTATGTTGATGGACACGCGAAGTACGGCAAGTGGCGGCAGCTCTGGTGGCGCGACATTGCCAATGGCATCTACGCCGGGAACTTCGACCCCCGCAACAAGGGGAGCAAGCCGTGAGGAAGTGCTTGCTGGTTTCGCTGGTGGGAGTCATGATGCTGGGCGCAGGCCCAGCATCGGCCCACGACATCTGGGTCCAGTCTAATTCCAACTTGATTCGCACCGGGACGCAGGTCGATCTTGCCTTGATGCTGGGGAACCACGGCAACAAGCACCGCGACTTTCGGCTTGCCTCGAAGGTCACGGCGGGGCAGCAGTCGCTCTCCCTGTGGCTGCCAAGCAAGAAATCGGTGGACCTGACATCCAAGCTCATCGACCGAGGCTACGAACCCAAGGAAGGCTTTTGGTCGGCGCAGATCGTTCTCGATCAGCCCGGCCTTTATCTCGCGGCATCGACCTTTGACCAAGTGATGTCGTACGCCCCAGTGCGGGACATCAAAAGTGCAAAGACGTTCTTCTTGGTGAGCCCTACCATGGACATGGTCGCGGACAAGGGAGTTTTGTACAAGCGCGTGCTCGGCCACCCGCTCGAAATCGTTCCCACGGTCAACCCTGTTATCAAACTCGGAGCTGGAAGTGACTTCTCGGTCCAGGTCCTATACAAAGGCAAGCCCTTGGCGAATCAAGAAGTCAGCTTCATCCGTAAAGGATCGGAGCCGGTGGGCGACTTTGATGCCCGGTACCAGGCCAAGACCAACGCGAACGGAATCGCCAAGATCAACCTGAAAACGGCCGGGGAAGTCTTGGTCGTCACCCACGTCAAGGATGAGACGGCGAAGGGCAAAGGATACGAATCGATCGGCTATAGCGCGACGCTGCACCTCTTGGTGCCTGCCATTTGCGTTTGTTGCAGTTCCTAACCGGAAGTTACGGAAAGCAAGAATCATCAGAACAGGCAACGCCTCCCCCGGGGCGTTGCCTCACCATTCAGGGAGTGAATCCTAGACCGCGGCAGATCGTCGAGGCAGTTCTCGCCAAGGGCCAGCGAAAGCTCTTCTTGGCGATTGGGCTCGTCTCCACGGGTCTGGGTTTTGTCGGCATGTTCGTGCCGGTGATGCCGACCACGGTCTTCTTCATCATCGCGCTTTGGGCTTTCAAAAAGAGCAGCCCCCGGCTTGAGGCCTGGTTGCTCAACCACCCGCTCTTCGGCCCGCCTTTGCGCGATTGGGAAGAGCACCACTGCATCCGACCGCGCGCCAAAGCGATTGCCCTCACGATGATCTGGCTGACCATTGGTGCCTCCACCTACTTGATGGTCCAGCGAGAAAAGTGGGGCGTTGCGGGCATTCTCATCACGGTCGCGATAGGCGTGACGTACTACATCCTCACGCGGCCAAGCGGACCGGCCGACGCACCCAAAGACCCTCCTCTGGCTGCCAGTGTGGATAACTCGTTGCGGCTTTTTCCTTAACAATGGCGTCCCCTCATGTAGAGATTCGATATGCTCGAATCATCGGCGACAAACATGAGATCGGAAAACCTCTTTGAAAACCGGGCCAACATCAAGGTGCTCGGCGTTGGCGGCGCAGGTTCGAACGCAGTAAATCGCATGATCAGCGAGGGCGTCGAGGGCGTTCAGTTCATCACGATGAACACGGACATGCAGGCGCTGAGCCTTAGCCAGGCGGAAACGAAGATTCAACTCGGGAAAGAGCTCACCCGCGGTCTCGGTGCCGGAGGCAACCCGACGATTGGCGAAGCGGCGGCCCAAGAGAGCCGTGAAGCCATCGAAGAGGTCCTGAAGGGCAGCGACATGATCTTCATCACGGCCGGTATGGGCGGCGGAACCGGGACGGGTGCGGCGCCGGTGATCGCGGAAATGGCCCGCGAAATGGGCATCCTCACTGTGGGCGTCGTCACCAAGCCGTTCCTCTTCGAGGGACCGCGGCGCAAGCGCCAAGCTGAAGAGGGATCGCAAAGGCTGAAGGACAAGGTGGACACCCTCATCACCGTGCCCAACGACCGCCTGATCAACTACGTCGAGAAGAAGACCACGATGCAGGATGCCTTCGCGACCGCTGACGACGTACTTCGTCAGGGCGTCCAGGGCATCAGCGACATCATCTTGCTCCCCGGCATCATCAATGTCGACTTCGCCGACGTCAAGTCGGTCATGTCCAATGCTGGTGTGGCTTTGATGGGTCTGGGCCGGGCCAGCGGCGACCAGCGCGCGCGCCTCGCCGCCCAGCAGGCGGCGACTTCGCCATTGCTCGAGACCAATATTCAAGGCGCTCAGCGTCTTCTCGTGAACATCACGGCGGGTCCGGACTTTTCGATTGGCGAAGCCTACGACGCCATGGAGTACATCATCCAGTTCACGGAGGGCGAGGACGCCGACATTATCCTGGGCCATGTGATGCGCGAAGGCACGAACGGGGAAGTGCAGGTCACCCTATTGGCTGCGGGCATGAACGTGAGCAACCCACGGGCTCGCCAGAACACTGACGTGTTCCCGATTGCTGGGTCCCAGCCCAAGCCCGCCGCCCCGGCGGCACCGGGTGCGGCGATCCAGCTCGACGACCTCGACCTGGACATCCCGAATTTCCTGCGACGCCAACGGTCGCAGGGTTAACGGGATAGGCTTACTTCGATTCGGCGTATTCGTACGCCGAATTTCGGGCCGTGTAAGCTAGGTCGCCTTCGATCCAACGAGCCGGGACATGGAGGTCTGGGTTGTCGAAGAACTCCCGGTCGTTGACCGAGAACTCCAACTGACTGGTCGGCAGCCAGCCAATCTGGTGGATCATCGCGATCATGGGTCGGGGCGCATCCGAAGGGTTCGGAACGCCAGCGTGCCACATGCGGATATCGCGCATCACAAGGTCGCCGATCTCCGTTTCGGGCTGGAAGGGCGGTCGAATCGCCCGCTGGGCTTCGATCTTCTCGGCGCTGACTTTAATGTCGCCGTCGGACATCGCCACGCTCGTATCGAGATGCGTGCCCGGCCAAACTTCCGTCGATCCATTCCAAGGCCCCATGGGGACGGTCGGCAGGTTCACAACGATGGCGTACGGCGGAGTCGCGGGGTCGTGGTTCGGCCAAAGGTGGCCCGTATCGGCATGGACCGGCTGGCGCTTGTCCGATTTTGGCATGGCGGTGTTGCCGCTGTAGAGCGTCAGGTTCATCGAACCAAGAATGGACTTGCTGATCGCGAGCGCGAACGGATTGAAAAGCACATCCTTGAACAAATAGGGTGCGAAGGGGGGCGGATCCTGTTGCACGTTGCCGGGGTTCCAGTTGAACGGCGCATCCGGCCTGTTAACCCACAGCGGCAGGTCGGCGATCATTTTCTCGTGCAGAGCCTGGACCGACTCGGGGGAGACCACACCTTTCAGGATGATGACGCCGTGCTCCAGAAGGGCACTGCGGGCCGCCTGGACGGACTCGGGCGAGGGCTGGCCGTTGGCAAATTCTTCGGGGCTAAAGCGGAACACCATGGTGTTGCGAGCTTATCACGAACTGTGGGCAAGAAAAAAAGAGTTGCGACCCTTTGGGTCGCAACTCTTTTGCGGCGAACGAAGGTCCCGCCTTAGCCAGCCAGCTTCGAAGCCAGAGCGATGTCAACCGGGATTCCCGGGCCCATCGTCGCGCTCATGGTGAGCGTCTGGATGTACTTGCCCTTGGCGGTCGCGGGCTTCGCCTTGATGACGGCGCCGAGGCCAGCCTTGAAGTTCTCGATCAGCTGCTCGTCGGTGAAGTTGACCTTTCCGATGGGAATGTGGACGATACCGGCCTTGTCGGCGCGGTACTCAACACGGGTGGCGGCTTTGATTTCGCGGACGGCGGCGGTCAGGTTGTTGGTGACGGTACCGTTTCGCTTGTTGGGCGTCTTCGGTCCGAGCAGTCGTCCGATCTTTCCGATCTGGGGAGCCATGTCTTCGGCGGCGAGCAGCACGTCGAAGTCCTTCCAGCCGCCCTGAATCTTGGCGATCAGCTCGTCGGCACCGACGGTGTCGGCACCAGCGGCTTCGGCGTCAGCGGCGTTGTCGCCCTTGGCGAGAACGGCTACTTTGCGCACCTTACCGGTGCCATGGGGCAGGCTGGTGATGCCGCGAACATTCTGCTCGTTCTTGCGGGGGTCGATGCCGAGGTTGATCGAGATGCCGATCGACTCGACGAATTTGGCGGTAGCGGTCTGCTTGGCCAGGGTGATCGCCTCAAGGACGTCGTAGCTTCGAGTCACGTCGACAGCCTTCGTGAGGGCCGTGAAGCGGGGCGAATGTCGCTCTTTCCGAATATTCTTTCTCAATTTTTACTCCTGTGGTGCCGGCGAATGCTTCTGCGAACACTCTCCCAGCAGGACCGAAAGAGGATACCTCACGTGCGGTACCCTATGAAGTCGTGAAGATTTACACCTCTGAGAGCGTCAGCGAAGGCCATCCGGACAAACTAGCCGATCAGATTTCGGACGCGCTGCTTGATGCAATCTTTGATGAAGCCCGCCGATTTGATACGCGCGAGGGCAAGGACCCCGAGGCTGCACCGATTCTGCCTCACTCCCGCGCTGCAATCGAGACCCTCCTCACTCGCGGCCTGTGCATTGTCGCCGGCGAAGTCCGGCTCCAAGAAGGCTGGGTGGACGTCCAAAAGATCGTCCGCGATACGATCAACGAAGTTGGCTACACCGACACCGACCTTGGCTTTGATGGCAACACGGCGGGCGTCATGGTCGCCATCCAAGAGCAATCGCGCCACATCGCCCAGGGCGTGGACACCGGCGGCGCGGGCGACCAAGGCATGATGTTCGGCATGGCCACCAAAGAGACGCCGGAAATGATGCCCCTTCCGCTCTCGATTGCCCATGCCCTCACTCGCCAAAGCGCGATCATCCGCAAGCGCCACCCCTCGCTCGGCCTCCGACCGGACGCCAAGAGCCAGGTCTCGGTCGAATACGATGAAGGCAAGGCCGTCCGCATCAACACCATTGTGATGTCGCACCAGCATGCCCCGAGTCTCACGGGCAAGCCACTCGAAGAGCTTCTGATGGAGCGCGTGATCAAGCCGGTGCTCGCCACCTACAGCGACTACGTCCAGGGCGAAATCACCTACCACATCAACCCGACCGGTGCCTTCGAAATCGGCGGACCTCAGGGTGACACGGGCGTCACTGGTCGCAAGATTATCGTCGACACCTACGGCGGCATGTGCCCCCATGGTGGCGGCGCGTTCAGCGGCAAGGACCCGACCAAGGTCGACCGATCGGCGGCCTACATGGCCCGCCACGTCGCCAAGTGCATCGTCGCCGCTGGCCTCGCGGACCGCTGCGAAGTGGCCCTCGCTTACGCCATTGGTGTGGTCCAACCGGTCGCCCTGAACGTGGAAACCTTCGGCACCGAGACGATCCCGACCGAGGAAATCGAAAAGCGCGTTCGCGCGAACTTCGACATGTCGCCCCGCGGCATCATCAAGCACCTCGACCTGCTGAACGTCCGCTATCTGCCCACGGCCAAGAACGGCCACTTCGGCAACCCCGCCTTCCCTTGGGAGCGCGTCACGGAAGCCGAGTTGCTCCGCTAAGGACGATACTCGTTAGGAGGGTCAAGTACCCTCCTAAATCCGATCCTGCGAAATCATCCAAACACCTTGCGGATGGTGTCAACGGTAATGAACAAGTGGTCAGGGTCATCAAGCAATGTTTCGAACCCAAACTCGAGATGGTGGTACCAGTTCCTTGCCTCTTCGTCTTTCGCGTCGACCACAAGCGCATAGATTCCAATCTCACTAGCGGCACGGGACGTCTGCTGTAGAGCACGAATAAGGCACCGCTTTCCGAGACCGCGGCCCTGATGTCGCTTGTCGACAGCAAGACGCCCTAGCAGGACGACCCCAAGTGAGCCTCGTGGCAGTCCCTTCCTTGGTACGATTTCTGCCTCAACTGTTCTTGTTACCAGCGTGTAGTAGGCACAAATGGTGCTCGCCCCTGGGGACTCAACTACTACATGCGTCACCCCTAGATTGCGATCCGCGTTCTGCCTTGCTTGCTTACCAAGGAATTCATTGAGCGCGGGCTTTCCGCAATCGAAATCACTACGGCTATGGTGAGAGGAGAGCGTTTCGAAGAAGCACCTTGAGTCTCGCCTCAGAAATTGCACTCCGGGTTATTGGCCTTGAACTCTTCGTACTCAGCCCAGGCAAGCTTGAGCTTTTCCGTTGGCTCCTTTGGCGATTCGATTGCCGCGACAAAGCGGGCGAAATCCCGTTCCGAAAGCAGGATTCTCCTGTTTTCATCAAGAACCACTTGAGCCTTTTCCGCCAGTGCTGACTCAGTGAAGTCGGTGATAGATTGCCCAAGCACAGCTGCCGCTTCTTCGGCACGGGCCTTAATCGCCCTATTGACGCGGCAATTGAGCCGGGCATAAACAACGTCGTGCGTTTGCTCAGTGTACATGTAGGCCTCTGTGTGTCAGTATGCCACACAGAGGCCTGCCTGTCAGGACCAAACTCAGACCTTCTTCAACAACGTAACTCGACCGATGGGGACCCATTCGGCGACCAGGATGTCGCCATTGGCGAGGAACATGGCGTCGTGGGGGTGGATGAACTTGCCGGGGATGAAGTCCGAGCGGGGGTGGCCGCGCAGGTTGCTGGGGTCGCCATCGCCGAGGTGCTCAATCACCTTGTTGTCTTCGTCCAAGAGCGTGATCACGCTCTGGAGGTCAGGCACCAGCATCATTTCCTTGCGGACAGAGAAGTGGCAGGGGAGGCGCATGCCCGCCGTGACGAACTTGACGTGCTTGCCGTCGAGGGAGAAGTACTGAATCCGGCGATTCGCCCGGTCCGCCACGGCGAGCAGGGGCTCTTTGCCGCGGGGGTCGAGCCAGATGCCGTGGGGCTGGGAGACCTGGCCGGGGTCGGAACCGGGGCCGCCGAAGGTGCGCAGGTAGTTGCCCTTCAGGTCGTACTGGTGAATCCAGTTCGAGCCGTAGCCGTCGGCGACGTAGAAGTCGCCATTGGGCGAGAAGGCGACATTGGTTGGGATGTAGGGCTCGCCCTTGGCATACTTGCCCGAGGCATCCGGCGTGCCGAGCTCCCAAACCACGGTGCCATCCAGCTTCGTCTTGCTCACCTTTCGGTGGGCGACGTCGCAGTGGTAGATGAACTCCTCGCGGCCTTCCTTGCGGATATCGAGGCCATGGGCGCCACCCTTGAACTGCGATCCCCAGGAGGTCAGGAACTTGCCGCTCTTGTCGTAGACCGCGATGGCATCCGAGCTCTTGCTATCGGGATGGACCGTGTGGGCGACGTAGATGTGGCCCTTGGCGTCTTGGGCCACGCCATGGGTGTCGCCAAAGAGCATCCCCTCCGGGGCCGTGAGCCAGTCGTGATGGACGGAATACTTGGCGTTCCCGGTCCCGATGACGAGGGGTTTGTCGGATTGTGCTCCCATGGACTTCACTCCCAGGGCCATCGCCGCCGCAAGCGACGTTGCTTGACCCAAGAACTTTCTCCGGCTATAGTCGGTGTCTGGCATGTCGGAATCTTAGCACGAACCTCACCATTTGCCGAGCAATCGGTCGATGAAAGTTAAGTCAAAGTGTGCGCGCGATTCTCGCCAAGAATCCCATAGCGCGCGGCATTCGAGTTCCCGGATTCCGGACACGAGCAAGGGCACCCGGTAGAGACCGTCGGTCGGGACCTCCACCTTTGTCGCCCCATGGTCGCCCGGGGCGGGCATGGCGAAGACGATTTCCTCGATTCCGCACACCAACGCCGCCCCGAAGCACATCAGACACGGCTCCAATGTGGTGGCCAACACCAGGGGCTGGCCCAGGCCCAACGGCAGGGATTCGAAGGCGATCATCTCGGCGTGGGCGGTGGCGCGGCCCAAGGCGCCGCCCCGGTTCCGCCCCCGCGCCACCACTTGCCACTCTCCATCGCGCCAGGTGCCGATCGCGGCCCCGATCGGCACTTCCCCTTCCGAAACGCCAAGTTGCGCTTCCCGAATTGCTTCCAACATCAGGGCTTCGTAGTCCATCGCCAAAGTTTGCCCGCAACGGTTCGCGCTAAACTTGGTTCGTGGTCATTCTCATTGCCAGTGGACGCCTGAAAACCGAACGTCGCGCCGAAGCCCTCGAAGTTTGCCAGGGCATGTTGGAGCCTTCCCGCGCCGAAGAAGGTTGCATTTCCTACTCCTTCTTCACCGATCCTCACGATCCCGATAGCCTGATCTTCGTGGAGGAATGGAAGTCGCGCGAAGCAATCGATCTGCACTTCTCTCTGCCGCACTTCATTGACTTCAGCGGGCGCATGGCGGATTTGGTGCAAGCTCCGTTCGAAATCCATCTTCATTCGGTCTCGGATTCCGTCAAACTCTAAACCATGAACCGTCAACGCCTCGGAACCTCGGCACTCCTCACCAGTCGCATGGCCTATGGCTGCATGCGCATCGTGGGCACTTGGAACCCGGCCGAGGTGACGACGGCGCGGGTCGAGGCGGGCAAAGCCGCGATCCTCGCCGCCTATGAGTCCGGCTACCGACTCTTCGACCACGCCGATATCTATTGTGCAGGTGAGTGCGAAAAGGTCCACGGCGAGTTGCTGAAGGACATTCCTTCGATGCGTCGCGAGATTCACATCGCCACCAAATGCGGCATCCGCTGGGATGGCGGCCAGCATCGCTACGATTTCAGCCGTGAGCACATCATCGCCTCGTGCGATGCCTCGCTGAAGAAGCTGAACGTCGAAGTCATAGACCTGTATCAGCTCCACCGGCCGGACTACCTGATGGAGCCGGACGAAATCGCGACCGCGTTCACCCGCCTGCATTCGGCGGGCAAGGTGCGGGTTTTTGGCGTCTCAAACTTCTCAACGTCGTACGTGAATCTGCTCCAAAGCCGAGTTTCGTTCAGCCTCGCCGTCAACCAGGTCGAGGTCCATCTCGGTCGGCTGGATTGCTTCTGGGACGGCACTATTGATCAGTGCCATCAGCTGAAGATGACCCCACTCTCCTGGAGTCCGCTCGGTGGCGGCTTCCTCGGCACCGGCGGGACTGTCGCCGCCGACAACCCCCGCGCGGAGGGGCTGACCAATCTGCTCAAAGTTCTCGACGAGACTGCGGCAAACCACAACACCGACCGCACCGCGATCTCGCTCGCCTGGCTGATGCACCACCCCAGCGGCATCATCCCCATCGTCGGAAGCGCCAAGCCCGAGAACATCCGCGCCAGCACCAAGGCTCTGGACGTGAAGCTGAGCCGCGAGGACTGGTACCGGATCTTTATTGCCGCGCAGATGAAGGCGTTGCCGTAGGGGGCGTTGCCCTGACGCGGGACGCGAGACGCGCGACGCTGAAAAATTAATTTGCGGGGCGTCTTGCGTCCTGCCCCTTGCGTCAGCGCTTCGGTGCTCGCGCGCGAGCGCTAGCACCTGCGCGAATTTTCTTCACATCCACTTAACACAAATGAATCCAAACGTCCTATAATGGGTCCACCCGTGATCATGCGGGTAAGGACTCAACTATATGAACCGGATGCACTCTTCGCTTCTGCGATCAATGGCGCTCGCATCCCTTTCGTCTCTTGCGGTGCTCGCAAGTGCCGACGACGCCCCCAAAATCGACATCACGGGGTCGCTGGATATCTATTACCAGTTCGACTTCAACAAGCCCCTTACGGGAGCCACCGTCAATGGCCGTCAGTTTGACGTTCGCCACAACTCCTTCTCGTTCACTGCGGGACAGATCAACTTCTCCAAGGCCGTGACGAAGGAGTCGCCGCTTGGTGCAACGTTGCAACTCTACTTCGGACCGAATGCCGACACTTTGGTCGTTTCCGATCCGGGCGGCGACAGCCTCAAGAACGTCCTCCAGGGCTACGTGACCTACAACGTTGGCGGCGCAACCGTCGATTTCGGTAAGTTCCTCACCTGGATTGGCTCCGAGGTCGTCCCTGCCGGCGACAACGCGAACTACTCGCGATCATTCCTCTTCACCTACGGCCAGCCCGTCTACCACGTCGGTCTCCGCGCTTCCAAGCCAGTCGGTCCGTTCGGCGTCACCGCTGCTTTGGTCAATGGCTGGAACGAAGCCGAAGATTCCAACGGTGGCAAGACTCTTGGTCTTTCCGTCTCGTACGTCAAGGGACCCCTCACGACCGCCGTTAACTACTATGGTGGAGTCGAAGGGGCGGGCAGCGAAACCACCACCGGTATCGGTTTCTCGCGCAGAGAAGTCAACATGGTTGACCTCGTTGCGAACTGGAAGGTTTCGGACGTCCTGACGGTCGGCCTTAACGCTGACTATGCTGATGCCAAGGCAAAGACGTCCGCTCAGAGCGGCAAGTGGAACGGAGTTGCGGCCTACGCTACTCAGTCTCTTACCGAGAAGACCTCGGTCTCCGGTCGCTGGGAGACGTTCTCCGACCCCAATGGTCTGCGAACCGGTTCGGATTCGCTCTTGAACTCGCTTACCCTGACGCTATCCCACGCTCCCGCCAAGGACGTCAAGGTCTTCGTTGAGTTCCGCCACGATACGGCCAACATGTCGATCTTCCCCAAGGATGGCGGCATCCTGAAGGATAAGCGCGACACCATCACGTTCGCTGGCGTCTTTAAGTTCTAAACTATTTAGAACTTCAGACAAAAGAAATGCCCCGGATTCCCATTTGGGAACCGGGGCAACTGATATGCCAGCTCTTGAAGGCAATCAATAAGACCAGTCGGGGAGCCGGGCGGAGCCGGGGGGAACGGGCCATCCACTAGGCATCACCCGAGCTGGTGTTTGTTCAGTAGCAAGTTCATTAAGACTGGGCAACCTGAACAGAAGATGAACTGAATGTGAATGTTGCTTTACGAGGCGTTGCCAAGCTTGTAGCCGTAGCCCCGTAGCGTCTGGATGAGAGGTGGGGAGCCCGCTTTTTCAAGCTTCCCGCGCAGTCGATAGACCAGCACTTCCAGGCTGTTCGAACTGAACTCGATCTCGAATCCCCAAACATGCTCGAATAGCTGCTCGCGACTGATCGCCCGGCCGGCGTTAATCAGCAAGTACTCCATGATCTTGTACTCGGTTTCGGTCAGATCGAGAGCAGTATCATGAACCCGGATCACGCGCTCATCCGTGTTCAAGGTGAGCGGTCCAAACGACCGGCTCGCATCCACCTTTGTCTCGGTTGGATACTCTTTCGACCGTCGTATCTGAGCGCGAATCCTTGCGACAAGCTCGTGGGCATCGAACGGCTTGGTCATGTAGTCATCCGCGCCGCCTTCAAGCCCAATCACTTTGTCAATTGACTCGCCCCGCGAAGTCAGCATCAAGATCGGCAGATTCCAGCGCAACCGGACACGGCGGCATAAAGAGAGTCCGTCCTCATCCGGCAAGCCGAGGTCGAGGATCATCATCCGAAATGGCTTTTGCTCCAGCGAGGTGTAGCCATCTGCCGCCGTGGGGCACCACTTCACCGTGTAGCCCTGGTTCCCCAAGAGCCGGATCAGGCTCTCGGCCAAGAATGGATCGTCTTCGACAAGCAGCAAAGTATCAGGCATGGATCGGTAGCACCACCCGGAAGGTTGTTCCCACGCCGATCTCGGTCTCGACCTCGATGCGGCCACCGCACTCGTAAACGATCTGCTCGCAGCTGTAGAGCCCGAGCCCAAAGCCATCTTGGCGCGCGCTATTGAACGGCTCGAACAGCTGGGGCAAGCGATCGGAGGGAATGCCCGGCCCGGTGTCATTGACCTCGACCACCACCGCTTGGTCATGCCGGGTCGTGGTCACCAAGATCGTCCCACCGTGCTGCATCACTTGGATGCTGTTCAGGATCAGGTTCACGAAGAGGTGGTCGAGGCGGTAGGGGTCGGCGAGCACTGTGGGCACGGGCTCAAACTTGCGCACGAGGTCGATGCGCGATGCCCGCAGGGTGCCATCCAGGAGCGAAATCACTCGGTCCAGAACCTCGGTCACATCCGCGGCCAGATGCACGACTTGCTTCGGCTTCGCGTACGAAAGCAGCCGGTGCGAGAGGACGTTGAAACGGTCGAGATGCATCCGGACGGTTTTGAGCGATTCCTTCAGCGGATCGTCGGCCAGGGCGAGGTCGAGCGATAGCGCCGAGAGGATGTTTCGAATATCGTGGGCGACAGAAGCCGCGAGGGTGCCCGTCACCGCCAAGCGATCGTTTCGCATCGCCTCGAGGCGGGCGACTTCTAACTCTTGGTTGGTCGATTCCAACACCCGCCGGAGCGTGTCGAGCTGCCGCTCTCGCTCCAGCTCACTCGAAATGCGCATTGCAAGGACCCCGAGGAAACGCAGGTCTTCGTCATCTAGAATCTCGTCGGTGCGGTCGTCCAGAATGCAGAGCGTGCCGATCGGCGCGCCGTCCGGCGCGAAGAGCGGAACTCCGGCATATCGCGTCAGACCCATCTTCACGGGGAGAAGGTCGGCATATTGCGGGTCCTTGGCGGCGTCTTGGATGATCACCGGTTGCTGGTCGCGAAGGCAGTATTGGCAGAACGATTGCGAGACGGTGTTGCCCGCTATCCCGTGGGCCGGGTGGTTCTGGGGCGCCCCAACCGCCCGAAACGCCATAAACTCTTCCTCCCGAACCGAGAGCAAGACCAGGGTCTCATAGAATGTGGAAACGCGGTCCAACACGGCCCGGTACACCTCGGACGGCTCAGCATGGTGGAGAGCAATGGTGTCGCTCAGCATTCCTTGCATCCGGGCCAGCCGGACGTCGCCGGTCACATCCAAAAAGGTCCAAAGTCGGCCCACGGGAGTGCCGTCTTCGGCGCGTACGGGAGCCGTGTAGCGGCGCAGGATCATGCGCGGATGCCGCAGTTCGAGGTGATCAACACGCACCAACTCAGGGTCAGCGTAGATCTCCTCCAGCTGGGCTTCCCACTTCTCGGCATCGACAATGCGTCCTCGAACCATAGCCCGCACGTCGTCGATATCGCCATTCACGATGGCCTGGGGATCCACCCCGAAGACCTGACCAAAACGTGGGTTCGCCGCCAAAGTGGTGTGGTCCAGAGAAGTCAGCATGATCGCCTCATCCGAGGCACTCAGGGTGGCGCGTAGCAGTTGTGAAGCCTGGCCCCGCACGAGCGGACGGAAGGCAACATCGGAAGGAACTCGAGACTTCACCAGTGTCATTATGGGGGCGACTTGCCCACCTTACTGTGCGCCCAGACTCTGAACAAAACCTGAACGCGGACTTGACGACAGATGAAACTGCTACAGAGTTAGGCCACCATCAACGGTCAAGGTCTGGCCGGTGATGTATGATGCTTCCTCGCTCGCAAAGAAAAGGACCGCCGCCGCAATATCCGCCGACGTCCCTAGGCGTCCCGCTGGTGCGGTCTTGGTCACGTGCTCGCGAAAGTCGGCGGGCAGGTCGTGGGTCATGTCGGTTTCGATGAAGCCTGGTGCCACGGCGTTGCACGTGATCCCGCGCGAGCCGAACTCCTTCGCTACCGTCATCGTAAGCCCGAGAAGCCCCGCCTTCGACGCGGCATAGTTCGCTTGCCCGGCCGCTCCGCCCAGGCCGATGATGCTGCTCAGGTTGATGATGCGCCCCACGCGGGCCTTCATCATCAGCTTGGCCGCGACCTTGATGCACAGGAACGAGCCCTTCAGGTTGACGTCAAGTACTCGATCCCAGTCGTCTTCCTTCATCCGTAGGATCAGGCCATCCTTCGTGATCCCGGCGTTGTTCACCAGGGCATATGGCGTCCCCAGATCGGCTACGACTCCCTCGAAGAGGGCATCCACCGAGGCCGAATCGCTGACGTCGCACGCGTACGCCTGCGCCGTGCCGCCTGCGTCGGCGATGGCATCCACGGTGCCTTGGGCTCCTGCGAGCGTGGTCGCCACGCAAGCAACCTTGGCGCCGCGCGCCGCGAACTGCAACGCAATCTCGCGGCCAATTCCTCGCGAGGCACCGGTGATGACAACAACCTTTTGATCAAACGACATAACTTAGTTTTCCTCGACGAATCGTCCCAGAGATTCAGAATCCTGAATCTGCGCGGTCGGTGCAGTCTTGTCGATGCGCTTCATCAGCTTACTGAGAACATCTCCACCACCGCACTCGACAAAGGAGGCATCGTCCATGGCGAGGACGGTCTGCATGCTTTCGGTCCAACGCACGGGCTTGCGCAGTTGCTCTTCTAGCAGCTGGGGCCATTCGAATGGATCCTCGACCACGCGCGCCGTCACATTCGAAACCACCGTGCCCGCCGAAGAGAAAGTGGCGCGATCCAGAACCGGTCGCATCGACTTGGCTGGCTCCTCCATCAGAGGGCTATGGAACGCTCCACTCACATTCAGCCGGACGACCAGCTTGGCTCCCGCTTCCTTGGCCAATGCCCCTGCCGATTCCACCGCTGCGATCTCGCCGCTGATGACCAACTGACCCGGGCAGTTGTCGTTCGCAACCGCGACGATGCCGAAGGTTGAAGAACAAATGGACTCCAAAACCTCGCGCTCCAGACCTACAATCGCCGCCATCGTGCCGGGCTGCTTTCGGCCCGCGTCTGCCATCACGAGCCCGCGATGTCGCACCAGCTTGGCCCCGTCTTCCACGGTCAGAATCCCGGCGGCGACCAACGCCGCGTACTCGCCGACGCTGTGTCCGGCGAAGACATCGGCCTCAATCCCTTCGCTCACCAATGCCTCGTAGGCGGCGACTCCCGCGGTGAAGAGTGCCAGCTGAGCGTTCTCGGTCTGCCGGAGTTCATCTTCGCTCAGGTGCCAGCAGATGCGGCGGGCGTCTTGGCCGGTGGCCTTGCTCACGCGGTCGAAGACGGCACTCGCAGCGGAAAACTGCTCGGCAAGGTCCCTCCCCATGCCCGCTTTCTGAGATCCTTGTCCTGGAAAGATCGCGACGATCATCGGGTGCAATGTACCCGCTCACCCCTCGTTCAGGTGGTCGCGGACTCGCTCGGCCAGCGATTTGGTCATCGTCGGCACCGAAGCAAGGTCTTCCAAACTCGCGCGCCGGATCCCCTCAACTGAACCAAACGTGCGCAGAAGCAACCGCTTTCTGCGTGGGCCAACTCCTGGCACCTCTTCAATGGCCGAGCCCGTCGTGCGCTTGTCCCGCAGCTTGCGGTGGTAGGTCAGGGCGAAACGGTGAGCTTCATCGCGCAGCTTCCGAAGCATCATCAGCCCCGGCGAGTTCATCGGCAGCTCAATCTCGCGATAGGAATAGGAGTCCGACACTCCCGGGAAGTGGTATTCGTCCTTGCTGATATCAGCCAGCGGCCCCGCAATCGGGGCCTCAATGGGCGTGTAGATGAGCTCGTGCCGCTTGGCGAGGCCGACCATGGGCGTGGTCAGGCCGAGGTCATCGCGCGCCTTGAGGGCGGCGGCCAACTGCCCCTTGCCCCCGTCGATCATGAAGAGGTCGGGCAACTTGCTGAACTTGGGATCGCCATCCAAGAACGACCGCAATCGGCGGGTGATCACCTCGTGCATCATCGCGAAGTCGTTCGGACTCTCGGGATGGTAGCGAATCTTGAACCGGCGATATTCCGCCTTCGCCGCTTCGCCATTCTCGACCACGACCATCGAACCGACCGGCGAGGTGCCCTGGATGTTCGAAATATCGTAGCCCTCCACGCGCATGGGAGGCTCGGTCAGGCCCAGCTCTTCCTGAAGCTGGGTCATGGCCGCGTCGGCCCATTCTTCCTTGGCCTGCAGTTCTTGCGTGAACGAGGCGAGCGCGAGTTCGGCGTTGTTCGCCGCCATCTCCACGAGGCGTAGCTTCTCGCCGCCCTGGGGAACTTCCAAGGTCATCGCCGAGCCGCGTCGCTGGCGCAACCAGGTCTGCACGATCACGCGCTCCTCGATCTCGACCGGCAGCAAAACCTCCTTCGGAACCTCAGGTGCGTCGGCGTAGTACTGCTTCACAAACTCCTGGACCGCCTCGGTGGGCGAAGAATCGGCCGCGCCGTCGAGCATGAATTGTCGCTGGCCGATCAGCTTGCCGTTTCGGACGTACAGCATCTGGATCGCTGCGCCGCGCTCGTCCTTCACCACCGCAATAATGTCCTGGTCGCCGCCATCGGTGGTCAGAACTTTCTGCTTTTGGAGCACGTTTTCGATCGCGAGGATTTGGTCACGAATCTTTGCCGCCGTCTCGAATTCCAGCTCTTCCGACGCCCGTTCCATCTCGGTACGAAGCTCCACTACGATGCTTTCTTCCTTGCCATCGAGGAATCGATCGATCTTGTCGATGACGGCCCCGTATTCCTTGCGGTCGCTGAGGCCTGCACAGGGTCCGAGGCACCGGCCCAGGTGGTAATAGAGGCACGGGCGCTGCTCGGCGAGGCCGCTCCAACTCTTGCCGCACGGGATGAGGGGGAAGATGCGGTGAAGCAGCTGAATCGTGTCGCGCACACTGTAGGCACTTGAATACGGTCCGAAATACCGTGCCCCGTCCTTGCGCACTTTGCGGGTGAAGAGGACGCGGGGGAATTTCTCGTTCGTGATGGTGATGTAGGGGTAGGACTTGTCGTCCCGCATCCGAACGTTGAAGGGCGGCCGGTGCTTCTTGATGAGGTTGCACTCGAGCACGAGCGCCTCAAGTTCGCTGTCCACCACGATCCACTCGATGTCGCGGATCTTGGTCACCAGTCGGGCGATCCTTGCCCCGTGCTGGGTGGATTTTTGGAAGTACGACCGCACGCGGTTCTTCAGAACGATCGCCTTGCCGACGTACAGAATCTCGTCCTTTTCGTTTTTGAAAAGGTAGCACCCCGGCTGGGCGGGCAGATTCTTCAGTTTCTCGGTGATGTTTTCCGGCAGTGCTTTTGCCACGTCGGGTCTCGCTGGAATTCGCTGATTCGGGGTTCGTTTATACTACGTTTCGATGGAAACGCTGGGAACTCGCTTGGTCTACGAAAACAAATGGCTCCGCCTCCGCGAGGACCGAATCCGCCGCGAGGACGGGTCCGAAGGCATCTACAGTGTGGTCGAAAAGCGCCCCTGCGCCATGATCATCCCCTGGGACGGCGAGCGCCTGACCCTGATCGAGCAGTTCCGCCAGCCCCTCGGTGCTCGCTACTGGGAGTTCCCCTCCGGCGCGCTGGACGTGGAGGATGGCTCCGATGAGCCCGAAGAAATCGCCCGTACCGAACTCCGCCAAGAAACCGGCCTGCTCGCGGGCCGGATGACGCCTCTTGGCTCGTTCTATATCGCCCCCGGAATCACCAACCAGATTTGCCATGTGTTCCTAGCTCAAGACCTAGTCGCGGGCGACTCCGATCGCGAAGCCGAGGAAGTGGGCCTTGAAGTGGGCTCGTTCACCCTTCACGAACTTGAAGAATTGCGCAAGCAAGGGAAGTTAGTAGACGGCCTGACACTGGCGGCCTTGCACCTTTGGCGAAGCTAGTTCGTCATCAGGTGCCCGGGAACGACTGGCGGTCGGTGAGGGTGGGTAGCCAGAGGTCGCCCACCGACTGGATGCGCTCGGGCGCGCTGAAGACGGTGAGGTTGGCGGGGTTCGTGCTTTCCAGCTCTTCCCAGCGCAGCGGGAATGACACGGGCGCGCCGGGGACGGGGCGGGGTGAATAGACCGATACCAGGGTTTTGCCGCGCACGTTTTGGTTGTGGTCGAAGAAGACTTTCTGGGGGCGCTTCTTGACGACCCATTCCATGGTCATGATCGCGGCGGTCTTGGTGAGCAAGAAGCGGCCCATGGTCTCGGCGAGGGAGCGGACGACGCCGTAGTCGAGCTTGCGGACCAAGGGCAAGAAGACGTGGAGGCCGGACTTTCCGCTTGACTTGGGATACGCGCGGAGCCCGAGCGTTTCTAGCTGCTCGCGCAGGGCGAGGCCGACCTCGACGGCTTGCTTCCAGCCATCGAGGCGGGCGGCCGGGTTGCGCTCTTGGCCCTCGGGAATGAATGGGTCGAGGTCAAAGACCATGAAATCTGGAAAGCTGAGGCAGGACAGGTCCAGGGCTTCGGGGGAAGACGAGAAGTCGGTGCCGAAGGTGCCTTCGGGCTCGGGATTGGTGCGGCTGTACCAGGGATGAAGCTCCAATCCCGCCATCTGGGCGAGCCAGACGAGGGTCGCCGTGTTCTCGCAGAGCAGGTAATCGACGGCCCGGCCGTTGTGATCGCTGAAGATGGGCACCTTGCGGACGAATTCGGGAAAGCCCTTTTCCCAGTGCTTTTGGAAGAAGACTTCGCCATCGATACCTCCGGGGCAGCGCACCACGGAGAGAGGGCGCTGCCGCAGATGGGGCACCATGACCGGGGCGACGCGGGCGAGATAGATGAGGAGGTCGCGCTTGGTCACCTGGGCGAAGCCATCGCCTCCTGGCCAGAAAACGCGGTTGAGATTGGTCACGCGGAACCGCTCGCCTTCCACCTTCAGTTCAATTTCTTCGCGCTTGGCCACTTCTAATTGGTTAAGGATTTCATCGGTCGGAGTCGTCTCCGATTCTGCGGCAGGGTGGACATCTATTGGGGTGCCTGAATGCACTTGCAGGTCGGGGCGGAGGCGGACGAAGACGGGAAAGCGAAGCTTGTCGTTGATGATGTCGCCGTAGCGGACCTCGACGATGACCTCGGGCCGCACCCAACGGATGCCGGCGAAGTCCTTGGGGCCGTAATCCTCGCGGGCTTTCTCGACGTTCGAGATTGACGGCTGGTCCATGACCAAGGGGCTTAGGAGCCGGTGCAAAGCGGAAATGTCATCATCGGTGAATCCGGTCCCGACGGCGCCGCAGTAGGCCATGTCCCGTGGTCGGGCCAGGACGAGTGCCCCCCAGGTGGAGGCCCTTGCCCCGGTTCCCGCCGACATCCCGACGACGAGGAAGTCTTCGCTATGCGACTGCTTCACCTTGATCCAGTCAGCCGAGCGCTCGCCATCGCGGTAGATCGAATTCATGCGCTTGCCCACGATGCCCTCGAGGCCCATTGCACTTGCTTGCTGAAACAGGAGGTCGCCGACTTCGGCATAGGTGTCGAGCAGACGCACGGCGCCCCAGCCAAGGCGAAGCCGTTCGAGGGTCGCGCGCCGGTCGCTCCAGGGGCATCCGCGCAGGTCCCAGCCCGCCAAGTAGAGGACGTCGAAGGCAAAGAACTGAATCGGACGGGTGTTCTCCCAGCGGGCAATTTCGTGCGGTTCGGTGGTCTGGAACCGTTGCATGAGGAGCTTGAAGTTGGGTTTGCCAGTCTCATCGTTGAGGATGATCTCTCCGTCGAGGATGGCTCTCACCGGGACCGATGCGCGGAGGTCGGCGACTAGGCTGGGGAAACGATCCGAGATGTCGTGGCCGTTGCGCGAGAGCAGCCGGACTTGATCCGGCTCGATGAGCGCGAGAACCCGGATGCCATCGAGTTTGAGTTCGAACGTCCACTGTTCGTGCCGGAAGGGTGTGCTCCGGTCGGTTGGGAGCATTGGGCCGAGATTTAGCGGCATGGGCCGCAACCTTGCGCCGGGGGCCTTCGCGAGGTCGTCGGCCCAGATGGCTTCTGCCGTCAGCCCAGCGGCCAGTTGCTCGATGGTGCGTCCGGTTTTGACGGATCGGCCATCGGAAAGAAGGTCTTGGTCGGACTCCAGGCCGTCGCGATGCTTTAGCATCAGCCATTGGTCCTGCTCCTTGGTCCGGACGAGGGCGAAGGAGCCCTTCATCTTGCGGCCCCGGAACGTGAGGGAGAGCTTGCCCTTGGCGAAGTCTTCGCGAATCTGGCGTTCGCATTCGGCGGGGTCGTGCCAGGGCGGCGGGCCTTGCTCATCGGGAGCATAGAAGCCTTGATCCCACACGATCATGGGGCCAGCCCCGTATTGACCTTTGGGGATGACCTCTTCGAAGTCGAGGTAGAGCAGGGGGTGGTCTTCGGTCAGGATCGCCATCCGACGGTCGTCGGGGTTTGCCGATGGGCCTTTGGGGATTGCGAAAGACATTAGGACCCCGCCCAATTCGAGCCGGAGGTCGTAGTGGAGGCGGCTGGCGTCGTGCTTTTGGATGCAGAACCGAAGCGGCCCGGCCGGCCGGGTGGGGACCGCGGCGGCGGGCTCGTTGGTTTGGGCGAAGTCGCGCTTGGCGACATATTCGGAAAGCGGTGGGGTCGGGCCGTCTAACCTCACGCTTTCGTCCATGATCGCATTCTATCCCGCCCACCGTGGGGCCTACAGGCATCAGGGCCGCTGGCTGAGGTTCAATCTATGAGACATGCTGGATCGCGATTTCATTCGTCAAAACCCGGAGGCCGTGAAGGCCGGGGCGGCACGCAAGTTCCTGAGCGCCCCGGTCGATGAGTTTTTGCGCGTCGATGCCGATTGGCGCTCTATCCGCACGGAGATTGACGCCAAGCGCGCCGAGCTCAACCGCGTGAGCAAGTCGATCGGCATGCTCATGGGCCAAAAGAAGGTTGACGAAGCGAACGCGGCCAAGCTGGAAGCCAAGGGGCTCAGCGACAGTCTGCCTGAGCTCGAAGCTCGCGAGCGTGAGCTAGGGGCTGAACTGGAAGCGCACGAGCTTGAGATGCCGAACATGCCCCACGAATCGGCTCCCGATGGGAAATCGGACGATGAGAATGTGGAGATTCGGGCTTGGGGCACGAAGCCGACTTTCGATTTCGATCCGCAGCCGCACTGGGACATCGCCGACCGGCTCGGATTGCTCGATCTGCCCCGAGGGGCCAAGATCGCGGGTAGTGGTTTCGTGGTCTACACCGGCCTCGGGGCTCGTTTACAACGGGCACTGTTCAATTTCATGGCCGACCACCAGACGCTCACCAATGGTTACCAGGAGGTCTACCCGCCGTTCCTCGTGAACCGGAAGTCCTTGATCGGGACGGGAAATCTGCCGAAGTTTGAGGAAGACCTCTATCGGACCCAGGATGATCTGTATCTGATTCCTACCGCTGAGGTGCCGATCACCAACCTCTATGCCGATGAGATTCTCGACGGTGAAGACTTGCCGATCAATGTCGCGGGGTTCAGCGGATGCTTCCGCCGCGAAGCGGGGGCTGCGGGCAAGGACACGCGCGGATTGCTGCGCATCCACCAGTTCGACAAGATCGAGATGGTGAAGTTCTGCAAACCCGAAGACAGCTATGACGAGCTGGAGAAGCTGACGGCGGATGCCGAGAGCGTTCTTCAGGCACTGGGCTTGCACTACCGCGTGGTCGCGGTTTGCGCGGGTGATATGGGCTTCAAGGGCTCCAAGCAGTACGACATTGAGGTCTGGGCTCCGGGCGTGGACAAGTATCTGGAGATTTCCAGCTGCTCGAATTTCGAGGCCTTCCAGGCTCGCCGGGCGAGCATTCGGTTCCGACGAGCGGCGGGCGAGAAGCCAGAATTCGTGCACATCCTGAACGGCAGTGGCTTGGCCACGCCAAGGCTCTTTGCTGCGATTTTGGAGACTTTCCAGCAGGCGGATGGCAGCGTGCGAATTCCCGCCCCGCTCGTGCCCTACGTGGGTCGCGAACAACTCGGATGAGGATTGGCCGAACCGCCAGCTACCTTCATGAGTCCTTACAGTTAGACTTGAGAAATCTCCTTATGCGAAAGACTCAAATTTTTGCCGCGCCGCTCGTGGCCAGTGCACTTGTTAGTCTCGTGGTTGGTTGCGGCGGTGGCGGGGCGTCGGGTGGGGGAGGCGGAGGAGGCGGTGGAACTGTCACTGGACTCAAGGTGGAAGCCGTCCTCGATTCGGCCCAGTCGGTGGTGGTCGATCAGACGAGCATCCAGGTCGGCGACCGCATCAAGTGGGTTCTTTCGGGTCGAGATTCGAACGGGGTGCGTGTCGTGGTTCCGAGCCAAGATTGGGGTCTCTCGCCCGTATCGGCAGGGACGCTGAACTCATCCACGGGTGTCTTTGTCGGTAGCATCTCGTTGGTTTCCCCCGCCATTATCAATGCGCTGACCGCGACCTCGGAGAGCTACGGCACGAGTTTCTATCTGATTCCGACCAAGTCGGTGGGCAGTGGTTTGCAGCTTCGCGGCACGCTTGATGGCACTTCTACAGTGGTCGATCTTGGCAATATTCAGGTCGGCGACAAGGTCCGCCTCAGTATCACCGGTAAGGATGGCGACGGCAATGTCGTGACTTTGCCCACGGGAGCTTGGACCACGGATGCGCCCTCGGGAGTCGGCAACATCAGCAACTCCAACCGGTTCAACGCGGTTGGGTCGTCGGGGACCTCGACTTATCGGGTCCAGACGAATGCAGCCGGGCGCGACCATTTCACCAACCTTCAGGTGAAGCCGGTCCAGGCGCTGGTGTTTGGCCGAACTCGCACCACGACCGGGGCGGTGATCCCGAACGTGATCGTGAATTTCTTCAATTCGGCTGGGGTTAAGGTGGGTACGACGCGGAGCTCCTCGGATGGCACGTTCCGGGCTTCACTTCCGACGACAGCGGTGACGTTCCACATCGACCTCAGTGAGGCCGACCCCTACAGCGTGGCGTACTACCGACAGTACGGATTTGGTGCCAAGGACTACGCGATCTCGATCCCGGGTTGCCGGGCCCCGCTTCCCGCGTTGACCGTCGGAGTTTCGACCAATCTGGCGAACGACATCGTGGTCTACCGAATCACGTCCGGTAGCTTGCCTCCGCCTCCTCCCGATGGCTGCTAAGGTTCGGGCGAGCGAGTTCGCCCCTTAACCGTGCCAAAATAGAGTTCTATGGCGGGCCATTCCAAATGGAAGAATATTCGCATCCGCAAAGGTAAGCAGGATGCGGTTCGAGGCAAGATGTTTACCAAGCTCAGCCGCGAGATCATCGTGGCTTCGCGCATGGGTGGTGGAGATGTGGTGATGAACCCGCGCCTCCGCGTGGCGGTCGAAAAGGCCCGTGAGGCATCAATGCCCGCCGACAACATCAAGCGCTCGATTGCGCGAGGTACCGGTGAAGTTGAGGGCGCCCAGTACGAAGAGATCGTGTACGAAGGCTATGGGCCCGGCGGGTCGGCCCTGATCTTGGAGTGCTACTCCGAGAACCGAAACCGAACGGTTGCCGAAGTTCGACATGCCTTCACCAAGTGCGGCGGAAGCCTGGCTGAGAACGGCTCGGTGAGTTGGCAGTTCAAGTACGTGGGTTTGATCGAGATCGACAAGTCTGCGGGCGAGGACGAAGTCACCATGGCCGCCCTGGATGCGGGGGCGCAAGATGTGTTCAGCGACGAGGAGACAATCACGGTTGAGACCGCGATGGAGGACCTCCACAAGGTGAACGACGCCCTTATCAAGGCTGGCTTCAAGACCTCGGAAGTTTCGCTAACCTACGTGCCGACCAACAAGGCCACGCCGTCGCCCGCCGACATCCCCAAGCTAATGAAGCTGATGGACATGCTGGATGACCTCGACGACGTGCAAGAGACCTACGTCAATGTGGACATCACGGAGGAGATGCTCGAGGACGAATAAGCCCGGTTCGTCCCCGAATATCCTCCCCCATGCGAGCGCGCCTGCCCATTGTCACGTTGGTGCTCATAGTGGCAAATATTGGCGCGTCGCTTGCTTCTCTTTTGAACCCGGATTTGCTCCTGACTTACGGGCATCGGCCTGAAGCTGTGTGGTTCCCGGCGATCTTTACTAGCCTCTTCTTGCATGCCAACACGGTGCACCTGATGGGCAACATGGTCTTCTTGGCCGCGGTCGGGGCCTCGGTTGAGCTTGGTGCAGGGAGCGTTCGCTACCTGGTGGTTTACTTCCTCTCCGGGCTCGCGGGGGTTGGGCTTTACCAGTTGGCGACTCGGTCCCAGCCTGAGCCGGCCGCCCTCGTGGGGGCGAGCGGATGCATAGCCGGATGCGCCGCGTACTATTCCGTGCGCTACCTGCACATGCGGGTTCCGTTCGCTCCGAACAAGAGCGTGCCGGTGGCGACGATCACGGCGATTTGGGCCGTGCTCCAGGTGGCGGGGGCGTTTGTGAACTTGGGAGGCGAGACCAATGGGACGGCCTACTTTGCCCATCTTGGTGGTTTGCTCATGGGCCTAGCCCTTGCCTTTGTCCTTCGCGCCCCGGACCTTGCCGAGATTCAATTCGGTCACGAGGTGCTTGCCAAGATGAATGAACGCGGACCGGTGGCCTCGGCCGAAGCCTCGGAACGGCACCTGCAGGCGAACCCGCGCGACCGTGCGGCCTGGGAACAACTGGTTGAGGCGAAGCGACGGTTGGGCGATGGACCTGGTGAGGCTCAGGCGATTTTGCAGCTTCTTGATATCATCCCACCGGGCGAGTGCGGCTACTATGCGGGGCGTCTGGTGGAGTTGGAAGCGGCGGACCTGCTGACCACTTCGCGCCGTTTGCGCCTCGCCGATGCTCTGGTTCCCCACGAGTCTGCGGTCGCGAAGCTATTGCTCGAGACGGTCGTCCAAGGCCCGGAGGCGGACCGCGAGTGGCCAAACGCCATCCTTGCCCTTGCGATGATTGAGCGCGAGGATGATCCTTTGTTGGCGCAGACGCTGGTGCGGCGATTGGCCACGCATGACCCAATGCACCCCCTCCTTGAGGTGATTCGGAAGCGGGGTTGGATCATTTGAAGCACTGGTGGCGTCGGGTCCGGCCGAACTTTATCCCCAAGGTCATGTACTGGATCGTACGGATCGTGGTCTCGAGCATGCGCGTCCGCGCCGAGGGTCTGGAGAAGTCGGATTCGTTTCCCGCGCGCATCTACTGCGGATGGCACGGCAAGTCTGTGCTTTTCGGCCATTACTTCCGAAACCGGGGCCTTTGGGTTCTCGTGAGCCATTCGAACGATGGCGAGATGCAGGCGCGAATCTTTCGCCGCCTTGGCTATCGGGTCATTCGCGGCAGCACCGGGCGCGGCGGGGTCAAGGCCTTGATTGAGGCAATTCGTGTGCTTCGCGAGGGAGGCTCGATGGCGATGACGCCGGACGGTCCGCGTGGACCCTCCGGCATTGTCCAGCCGGGAGTTGTCTCCATGGCGCAGAAATCGGGCGCGGCGCTGGTCCCGGTTGGCATCAGTGCGCGGCCCTGCCGGTACGCGAGTTCGTGGGATCGGTACATGGCTCCGCTGCCCTTTGGCCGGGGGCTCATGATCTTTGGCGACCCCATCCTGGTGCCTGCAAACGCGACCGCCGAAGAGTTTGAGGCTTGCCGCAAGCAGCTCGAAGACCGAATCCACGAGTTGGAAGCAGAAGCCCTAAGTCGCGTCTAGTGCTCGAGGACCCGAAGGGCGAGCTTGGTGCTTCCGGCGGGCGGCATCAGGTAGAGGCCAGCCCCATTGGCGCGGATGATCGCAGCGAGCCGCTGGGCTTCCTCGACGCCGACCTCCAAGGCGGCAGCATCGTCGGCGGCATCGGCAATGCGCTGGCGTAGCCAGTCGGGAATTGAAATTCCGGGGACCTCGTTGTGCATGAACTCGGCGTGACGCAACGACCGGAGCGGAAGCAAGCCCACGAAGCACGGTAGACCAAACTTCTGGCAATCGGCGATCGCGCGCAGGGCCGATTCTTTGTCGAAAACGGGCTGGGTGTAGACGACGTGAGCGCCCGCGTCGGCCTTTCGGCGCAGCCGATCCAGTTCGCCTGCGGGGTCCATCGCGCCGGGGTTGTAGGCGCAGGCAAGGGTGTAGCCGCAGCGGATGCCCACGGGATTCCCGGCGAGGTCGATTCCCTCGTTGAAGCGGCTCATGATGCGGAGAAGGCCGATGGAATCGACGTCGAAGACGCTGGTGGCACTGGGATAGTCACCGATGTTCGCGGGGTCGCCGGTTACGGCGAGGATGTTGCGAATCCCGAGCGAGTGCGCGCCCAAGAGGTCGCTCTGAACGGCAAGCAGGTTGCGATCTCGGCAGGCAAAGTGCATCACCACTTCGACCCCGGCTTGGTCTTGGAGCAGACGGCAGACCGAAGATGGACTCATGCGCAGGCGAGCCCGCGCTCCATCGGAGATGTTGATGACGTCGACGCCGGCTCCGCCGAGGGCCTTCGCGCCCGCGACGAGTTTGTCCATCACCAATCCACGGGGCACGTCCATCTCGACGGCGGTGACGAACACCCCGGCGCGGATCTTTTCGAGCAGGGTCGTGGGGGGCGTTTGGACCAGCGGACCCTTGTCCGCCTTGACCACCACATGGGCCTTGCTTTTGACTGACATCTTGGGAGGCTTGGATGTGATGAGCTGCCGAAGCGCTTGGATGTGGCCAGGGGTGGTGCCGCAGCAACCGCCGACGATGGTTGCGCCTTCTTCAATGAGCCGAGCGGCGGCCTTGGCGAAGTAGTCCGGTGACGTGTCGTAGGTGACCTCGCCCTTGACCAGCTGGGGCAAGCCTGGGGTCGGGAACGCAATGACGGGGAGGTCGCTGGCCTCGGCGATTTGCCGGACCAGGTCGAGCATTCGCTGGGGCCCGACGATGCAGTTGGCCCCGAAGGCCACAAGGCCCGAGCCTTCGCATCCCGACGCAACGCGCATGGGCAACCCTTCGGCAAGGGCTTCGCCATCTTCGATGAAGGCTTTGCTGGCGAGAACGGGAAGGCCAGTCGATAGGGCGGCGCGGATGGCGACAGTCAGCTCATCAACGTCGACAAAAGTTTCGAGGAAGAGGCCATCGACACCGCCCTCAGCGAGGGCCGCGGCCTGCTCTCGGATTGCCTCGTAAACCTCGGATTGAGAGACCTGGCCGATAGGCTCCATCGCGCGGCCAATGGGGCCGATCGCGCCGAGGACAAACTGCCCCGGACCGGCGGCGGCTCGGGCGAGCCGGGCGCCGGCGATGTTCAGTTCGCGCACATCGACGTCGCGGCCCTCAATCCGGAACCGATTGGCCTGGAACGTGTTGGTCTCGACGAAGTCGGACCCGGCGGCAAAGTACTCGGCGTGGATGGATTGAACCAAGTCGGGCGCAAGAAGATTTGCAAGGTCGTAGGGTTGCTGGCGAAACCCCTGGTGGGCAAGGCACGTGCCATTGGCTCCGTCGCCGATGAGGGCGGTTCCCGACTTCACGGCCAGTCCGAGGGCCTCTAAAAACGTCACTCCCCTATTGTGACCGCTGTCCGGATCGGCGCTACCGGTATCGCGGTAAATGCCGTTGACCGACGGACGAGAACCCAGTTGCCCTGGCCGCTGCTCACGATCTCATCGACAACTTGAGTCCCAGTGTGTTCAACCGGGTTTTCGCCAAAACGCTGGACCGCGACGCGGCGGTCGTCCAGTTGGTAGGCGACCCAGGTCCCCGCCGTCGAGACTTTGGCAACCTGGTTCTCTCTTGGTGCCCAGAAGGAAGGCATGGGCATGTTCACTTCGGGACCAGAAGTGACGAGTGGTGCCCAGGCGCCACCAATCACCGCCATGATTTGCCAGGTCTTTTCGTTGGAGCCAGGGCTAAGCGCCGAAAATCGGACTTGCACTGCCGACCCCGCGGTGAAGATGGCCCTTCCTTCACGGTCAAGCAATCGGGGGCTCCTGGCGTCGCACACCAATAGATCGGAGCGCTCCGACCAAGCCAGGCTCCTGATCGGCGAACCGTCATCCACTAGCGAGGTCGGCCTGACCTTCCCGGACTTTGCATCGATGAAACTCACGGCGTTGTGATAAAGATAGCCGTGTCCGACGGCGAGGGTCTTGCCATCCGGGGACCAGGCAAGCGTGGGAATCGAATCGCCGAGTTTCAGGGCAACTGGTAGGGCGTCTTCTCCCGTGTCTGGATCGACTACTCGGAGACGGGTGCCATCGACGAAAGCGACCCGAGTGCCGTCGGGAGACCATTCTGGGGCGGCACGAAAAGCCCCGTTAGCGGAGATCGCTACTTTTGTTGTCTTCTTCGCCGTCCGGTCCACAAGTTCCATTTGGAGCATGCAGCCGTACGCATATCGATTCCATCTCGACTCACCGCCGCCTTGGGCGACTGCAAGGAGGACCCTCTCCAGAATCCAAACGTAAAGCTCTCGGACTGCAGACTCAAAAGGAGCAGCGAAAGGACCATAGCAAGCCTGACGAATCGAGGACCTCATGGTTTCAGCCTTAGTGATGGAGCGAAAGCGGATTGCCAAACATCCGAGTCTTCGGGCAAAGACCCCGCCACCTTTTGGTGGCGGGGTCTTTGCCCAAAGCGCTTACCAAATTTCGAGCGCTTTTCGGATTTCCTCCCGCATGATTTCCGGCATAACCGTGCCGGTGATCGAGACGAGGCTGGTGGTGCAATTGTCGATGTAGGCTCCCAAGACGTATCCCCTCATCGAGAAGTTTCCGTCCTTTCGGCGAATCGGAAGTTGGATCCAGCCTGCCGAGGAGAAGTAAGTCGTCGACCAGTTGCCGGCCTTCCAAAGTAACCGGATGTTGCTCAGGAACGCGTTTCGCTCGCCGGCCGTCAGGCCCAAAGTGTTAGCCTCTTGGACCACGATGCTCGTGATTCCCGCATCGAATCCGTTGTTGCTTGTCTCGTTGAGCATATTGTTGCGGAAGAATGCCCAGCCAGTTGCGTTCAGTATCGAGTTACCGACCGCAAGTTCGTAAAGCTGTCCAAGATCTTGGAGTGTTGCCGAGTTGGCGGGGTCGTTGGCCGGACCGCCTGCGAGGAACTTGTGGCTGATTCGAAGTTCCGCGCTTAAGCCGAGATTTTGAGCCTTGAACTGTTCGATGAGGGTGCGACCAGTAACGCCGTTTCCACCACCGAAGTAGTCTTGGAAAGCGTTTGTGCTCTGATTGTTTGAGTTGATCATCATCTGCCGAGCCGTATTCGTGATCGTCCGCGTGAACGCAATTGTCGAGTTGTTGCCGGGGTGCGTGTCACTGGTGTGATCGCTGTAGTGCGGGACCAGAATGCCTGGGTTCGTTCCCTGCCCGACGCGTCGGCTGATCAGAAGGTGCTGAAGTACCTTGATTGTGCTCGCGGGATAGAACGCTCGATCTGCCATCAGGTCTCCAATGACTCCACCACCCACGGTCTTCAGGTAGAAGCCTCGTGCTCCGTCCGAATTGTCGCGAAGGAGATCGCCAATGCGGGTTTCGAGGCCATTTGAGTTGTTGATGAGGATGTAGTCGTAGCGTGCTTCGCCGTTCACTTCGCGTCGCTCGATATCGGTGACGCGGGCTCCGAACTGTTGAACGGCAAAGTTCATTTGGTCCCAAGTTCGGTTGTATTGCCGCCAGCCTCTCGTTCCGTTCAGCTCCTCATAGACGCCCGAGAAGGTGTTGCCCGTCCGCTCGGTGTCCACAATTCGTCGGTTGTTGCCAACAATGTTTCCGATCTCTTGGAGGCTCCTATTGGCAAACATGCCCCAGATTCGCTGATTGCTGCCCGTGTTGTTGACCATGACGCCGGCGTATCGAGTGGAGTTACCAACCTGGACGACCTCGAGGTCCGTTACCCGCATGTTTTTCTTGGCACACTCGCCATAGATTTGGTCCATGGTGGCATTGTCGAACCATTGCCAAGCCGTTTCGTCCGCGCCGGTGTTTGATATGAACGTGCCGTGGTAGCGACGAGCACCATTCACGACCGTGACCTCAAGGTCGAGGATTCGGGCATTGCGCTGGTTGTAGAAGTCCTTCAGGCCCTGCTCGGTCTTGTTGGCTGTCCACCAATACTTCTTGGCGTAGGGACCTTCGTTCTTCACAAAGCTGCCGGCAAAGCGGTACGGCGAAGTGCTGACGATTTCCAGATCGAACAGGCGGAAGCCCTGGTTGGTGTAGGCATCCATCTGCGCTTCGGTTCGGTTGTCAGCATATAGGTGTGCGGTGGGGATGTCGAGATCACGGTCGGCCATGCAGATTGCACTGGTTCCAACTCCGAGAGCGATGGTCATGAGGTTTGCGATTTTCTTCATTGTCTTTTCCTTACATCCGAGCCCAAGAAACTCTTGGCTGGCCATGAAGAGAGTATAGACGGAAATTTCTCAATTTCCGTCTATATTTGGTTCGATTCGCGAAAAATCGTTCTGACTTGAGTCGGGGGACTCGTTGACAGGAGGAGTCTGGGGCAAAATCGGTGCCGAAGGGCCCAGTTCCGCCTAGGAATTGGATTCGTCAGGCTCGAACACGGGCTTGGATTTAGCCTTGACTGCTTCAATACGATCACGACTCGCAACCACGGTCGGGAAGATCATTCCGTGGAGTTGAACTCGAACATGCCCGCCCTTCTCGCGTGCTTCCGGGTCGGGTTCATTCATAGAATTCGCAAGTTGATAGAGCGATTCAAGGGCAATTCGCAAGCTCATCGCCTGGGATTCGGTGATGAATACCGCCGTTTGAACATTGCGGCCGAAGGGACGATACGTCGGATCCACGTGAACGGCCTTCCAAAACGATTCATGCTCACGCTCGAGCTGGTTGAGCATCCCGCGGAACCGAACAAGATATTGCTCGACCGCATCCCAGGGCTGGTCCAAAAAGGACATCCGCGTGATCTGGCCCTTTTGTATATATAAGTTTTCGGTTCGAGACCGGACCTTTCGGGTGCCACATTGGATGATGAGCCCAACATCCAGAAGCTTTGCCACATGCTCCCCGACAGAGGAGGGAGCTTTGCCGATCTCCCGGGCTATCTCGCGGATCGAAAATGGGTGACCAGGGATCGCATCGAAAACCTCAGCCGTCGCAGGCGACGATAGGACCCGGTTATGCTCGATCGTGAGCATCAGGATCGGAACCTGGCCTTCGTGCAATTCGTCCATCTCTTAGGATACGCGGATAATCAACTATATCCGATTACAGTTTGCGATGGATACGGGGGGAGTTCCCGACCATGCCTGGTGTCGTGCGTACAACCTTTTGAGTTTATCACTGTTC
>JBMOJD010000029.1:0-35003 GCA_049317025.1 Fimbriimonas sp.
AGGTCGATGATGTGGGCGTTGAGGTCGCCGTGGGTACCGCTACCGGCGATCTCCTTCTGGAGTCGCCACACGAGGGGGAAGCTGGGATCGACGATCCAATCCTGGAGGTAGTTGGCCCGGAAGTGATAGATCTCGCCGAGTCGGCCATCTTCGATCAGGCGCTTAGCGAGGGCGACGGCGGGCGCTTTTCGGTAGTTGTGGAAGACGCCGTTCAGGACCTTGGCTTCCTCGACGGCATCAAGCATGGCTTTGGCTTCGGCGAGGGTGTTGCCAATGGGCTTCTCGCAGAAGACGACCTTGCCGGCCTTGGCGGCGGCGATGGAGATTTCGGCGTGCAGATTGCCGGGTGTGGCGACGTCGATGATGTCGATTTCGGGGTTCGCGACGACCTTACGCCAGTCCGTTTCGATGTTCTCCCAGCCAAAGGTGGCAGCGGCCTTGCGGACGTTGGCTTCGTTTCGGCCACATAGGGTGTGCATGCCGACTTCGACGGGGAGGTCGAAGAAATGCCCGACCTGGCGGTAGGCGTTGGAGTGGGCTTTGCCCATGAACTGATAGCCGATGAGTCCGACGTTTAGGCGCTTCTTTGACATCTTGCGTGCTCTCTGAGATCGAAATGATCTCCTCGCATTTTGACTTAGAACCGTTATCTCGGAGCTAGTGGGGGGCGCGGTTTTAGAAACTCCTCGACAATTTGCTTGGCGATTGGGGCGGCGATCTCGCCACCGTGACCTGCGTCCTCAACAAAGACGCAGATAGCAATCGTGGGATTCTCCGCGGGGGCGTAGCCAACGAACCAACTGTGGGTCTTGCGAGTGTTCTTGGTGGAATGCTCGGCGCTTCCGGTTTTGCCACCCCAATCGACGCTCGGGATCTTTGCGCGCTGGGCGGTACCGCTCGCGATGACGTCGACCAGGGCGCCCTTCACGATGGGCCAAAAGCCGGGAGGGCCATCGATTCGATGGATTTCTTCGGGCTCAATCCGGCGGGTCACCTCGCCAGTAAGTGGGTCCTCAACCTGACTGACGAGGTGGGGACGGTAAGAGACCCCGTTGTTCGCCACGAAAGCGATCATGTTCGCCATCTGGAGAGGCGTCGTCGCGACGTAGCCTTGTCCAATCGACATGTTCAACGTGTCACCCCCGTACCACGGCGGGTCTTCCTTGCCCGAGACGGCCTTGAGCCATTCTAAGGTCGGGATCACGCCTTTGCCTTCGCCCCCGATTTCGATACCGGTTTGAGCTCCGAGACCCATATCCAGCGCGGCCTGTCGCAGGGCGTCTTCGCCCGCCGCGCGCCCGATCGTGTAGAAGTAGGTGTTGCACGACACCTTGAGTGCCTGGTGGAAGCTGATGGGGCCGTGGTGGCCCAGGCACTTGAACATTCGGCCCAGCTTGTAGCCGCCGCGACAGACCACCACATTGTGCTCATCGAACTTGCCCGCTCGCATGGCCGCAACGGTTGTGACGAGCTTAAAGATGGAGCCGGGGGCGTAACTAGAGTAGATCGCACGATTGAGCATCGGCTTGTCGGGATGGGATGACAGCTGTTCCCACTCTGAGTCGCTGATGCCTCCGCGAAAGAGGTTTTGATCGAAGGATGGCGCGCTGGCCAGGCAAAGGACTTCGCCGTTGCGGGGATCGATGGCCACGATGCCACCAGGTTTACCAACAGCTGCAAGGGCACCCGTGGCGATCTTTTGGAGACGCGCGTCGAGGGTCAGGCGCAGGCGACTGCCAGGCATGGGTGCGTCCTTTCCGACGATTCGAATGGGGCGTCGTCGGGCGTCGACTTCAAGCCGCTGTTTGCCTGGATCTCCCATGAGGTCCCGCTCGTAGGCTCGCTCGATGCCGATCTTGCCAACGTACTCGGCTGGCTTGATCTCATCCTCGGTCAGCCGCTTGACGTCCCGGTCGTTCGGGGTCCAAACGTAGCCAACAACATGTGAGAAGCTCGTTGTGTCGGGATAGTAGCGCATCGGCTGGCTATCCACCCCAATGCCGGGCATGGTGTCGAGGCTTTCGGCGAAGTAGGTGCCCTGCTGGATCGTGGCGCCAACATAGATGGGCGAAGGCAGAAATGGTCGCCAACTGGCGTCGCGGGTCTTCCGTTCTAGCTTCGTCGGCTCGACCGAGAGGATTCGGGCGGCATCGGTGAGCGACTGGGGATGCTTCTTGATGAGGTCCGGGATAGCAGTAACGACCAGATCAGGGCGAATCCCGGCCAGGAGGACCCCGTTTCGGTCCACGATGATTCCGCGCGGGGCCAGCTGATCAACTTCAAGTTCGCGCGACTCTTCCGCGAGGACGCTGAGGTCTTCGGACTTGACCACTTGGAAGTACCAGAGCCGGAAGAACACCGCCGACAGCAGGGCGGTGATCAAAACGGGAAAGGCGAGAAGGCGGGCATCGACTTTCGGCTTGGGCGGGGTGTAGATGATCGACATTAGAGCTTGGCCACCCTCTCGATGTGCGAGGCTGCGCGCATGAAGAACCGAAGAACACCTCGGGCGAAGCCTCGTAGGGGGTCCGGTTGGGCTTTGGCCAGCCTAGACTGCTGGCCGGCCGATCGAGGGCCGTGGCCCGCAACCGTCTGGACACTCCGTTGAGGAAAGAGCTGGAACTGGGCCAGGCGTACAAACACCATTGAAAGCGCCAGGGCCAAAACGACTGGAAACACCATCAATTTGCGCTCGATCTTCATGGGTTTCCGTGATGGATCGGGCACTTCTTCTTGGGTTCTGTGCCCTTGCGGTAGCTGACAGTGACGGTTTCGGGGCAATATGGCGTGGATCTCTGGCGGGTGTCGGCGCAGATTTCGAGCGATACGGTCTTCTCGGAAGAAGCCTCGGTCGGACTTTCGTTGGCGGTGGCGGGAGATTGGGCGGGCGATGTTGGCATCTTCGCGGGCGGATCGAAGGGAGGCATCGTACCCATGTCCTCATCCTGCGGGTCCATTCCAACCTCATTGGGGTCCTCGATGATTGGGGCAACGTCGGGTCCAGCCATTTGCTCGGGAGTGGGGGGCTCCAATGGCTTCGCAAATTTTTCATGGGCTACCTTAAGTACTGATGCCCAGATCTGTACAGTGACACTGCCGCCGTAGACATTCGGCATTGGCATATAGCGAGTAGCTTTGCCTGGTCGAATCTGCTCGTTGGCAACCCATGCAACGCCCACAAGTCCATCGGAGTAGCCACAGAACCATGCATCACGGCCATCGTTGGTCGTGCCTGTCTTGCCCCGCGCATTGGGGACGACCATCGCCTTTGTTCCCGTTCCGCTGGTCACGACTGTGCGAAGGAGATCATCCATCTGGAGGCAGACGTTCGATGGAAAGACCCCTCGGAAACTCAGCGGCTCTTGATCGAGGAGGACTTTGCCATCGGGACCCGTGATCTTGCGGATCACCGTGGGTCGGACGCGGTCGCCCCGGAGCATGAACGTGGAATAACCCTCCGCAAGTTCCAAAGGGCTGACGGCACTTGCGCCGAGGGCTAGTGGCGCGTAGGGCGCAAGTTCGGAGCGAAAGCCGAAACTGTCGCGGGCATATTGCACCACGGTCTCGGGGCCAACATCGATAATCGTGTGGATGGCGGGCAAGTTGATGGACCGGCTGAACGCCGAGCGCACGCTCAGCCTGCCGCCGACTCCCACTTTGCCTAAGTTCTTCGGTTCCCAGAAGCCGGACGGGCGCGATTGATCGGGCAACTTTATGGCATCGTTTGAAACAGTCCCGTTCGGGTCAACGATTCCCTTAAGGATTCCAACGGCGTAAACGAAGGGTTTGAAGCTGGAACCTGGTTGGCGCTTGCCTTGCGAGATCGCATTGTATTGGTTGCGGCGGAAGTTGACGCCGCCGACTTCGGCCAGAACGCGGCCTTCGTCGTTCATCAGAACGAAGGCGGCAGTGGTAACCCGTTGCTTGCGATTCTCGCGGACGACTCGGGCGACTTCGCGCTCGGCAACCTTTTGGATCTCGAAATTCAGGGTCGTGTCGATGCGCATACCCGCGCGGTTGAGGTCAACCTCGGGATACATCGTCCGAATCTCTGCAAGAACATGGTTCGTGAAGTAGGGAGCAAGGATTCCGCCTGCGTGGTCCAACTTGGCATTGCTCTTCAGCTTGAGGCGTTCGGAATTTGCCGTCTGGTACTGGCTCTCGGTGATCCAACCTTCATCCGCCATGGTTCGGAGGACGATTTCTCGGTTACGGATGGCGCGGTCCGGGTTGTTCATGGGGCTGTCCATGGTCGGACGGCGAACGCAGCGGGCAAGAATCGCAGCTTCTCCCAGGGATAGTTGTTGGAGTGACTTGCCGAAGTAGACATCGGCGGCAGCCGCGATCCCATAGGCACCTTCCCCAAAATAGACCTCGTTTAGATAGAGAAGAAGAATCTGGTCCTTGGTCTTGCGCCGCTCAATAGCTTGTGCCACCGCGATGTCTTGGAGTTTGCGATCAAAGGTCTTCTCACTGTTCGAGTAGAGCCGCTTGGCGAGCTGCATTGTAAGGGTGCTTCCGCCTTGGGACATTTTGCGGTCTTGGAGAGCGGTAAAAAGGGCGCGCCCCAAGCCGACCGCGTCGACGCCACTATGCTCATAGAATCGCTTGTCCTCCGCGGCAAGAACGGCGTGGCGCACGAACATGGGCACGTCGTTCAGGTCTTCGATGGGTTTGCGGTACTCCGAGGACAGCCGGAGGAGGAGTTGGCCATCGGAGCTGTATATCTCGGTGGGCAAGCTGCCGTTCAGGTGAAACTTGTCTTCGAGGTCATCGACCATGCGGTCGGCTTGGTTAGACTCTTTGAGGGCAAAGGCGATCAGGCCACCGCTCAATAGAAGCATGAAGAGGAAAACCCACGCGAGAACGCGCTTGAGTCTTCCTTTCCACGAGGGCTTCTTAGTCGAGGATCGACTTGATGCGGATTTCGCCACTTCTAATTATGACGGGTGACGGCGGCCAAGCTATTCATTCGGATTGATGACCATTCTTGAAAGTTTCTTAAGTCGCTCCTGGGAAAGCTCTCCCAAAAGGAGCCAGTTTCGGCCTTCAGACTTCCATGTAACGAATTGAACTTCGTCGTTCGCGAATCTTTCGAGCACTTTGGGGCTGATGTCGCCGGTCGTCTGGTGGAGCGAAACTCGGCCTTCTGGCCCACTGTAAGACAGCATCAGGACAGGACTTTTGCCGAAAACCATTGAGCGGACGTCATCCAGCCGGAAACCAGAGCTTGGGGCCAAGGTGCGGTGGACGAATCCACCAGTTTCCACGGCTTGACGTAGTTCGTCATCCAAAGTGACGATCTTTGCCCCCTTGCGGACGATGGTGAACGAGTTGTCGTCGATCTTGGGGTTGAAGTCGATCTCTTTGAACGAGAACGACCCGACAAGGGTGCCGACGCGGTCGTATATTTGGCGCTTAATCAGGAATCCGCGTGAGTTCTCAACAAAGAGCCGCTGCATGACGTTGCCGAACTCATCACTGACGACCCATTGGCGAGTGGGTCGGCCTGCAACCCTCTCACCGGCCCCCTCTTCGAACCGGACGCCTTTGCCGCGCTGAAGCATCTTCGTGAGGCGACGGATCGACTCTTCACGCCGAGCAGGGGTGACGTGAATCTCGTTGCGATCAGGGAAGAAGTGGCGGCGCTCGTCTCCGTTTTCCACGATGATTTGGCCGAACATGGGTGAGCCTTCGGAGAATTCGGTCCGAGAGCGAGTGCGATCTCGCACAACGTACTCTTCGTGCTTCATCGTCCTGGGCCCTCGGCGAAACTCGACCATGCGAGTTCCGGCGTACCGAGCCTTTTCGGAATTCTGGATCGCTCGTCGGAGAGGTCCGGGCACGTCGTCGGCACCGGTCGCGACCGCCTGAGCAAGCGACCCTTGGCTGCAGGCGAGAAGCAGGACGGCAATGGCAAGGCGAATCATAATGACTCTAGGTCGGCCTCGCTGACTTCAGATTCAAACTTGGGCAAAGTGTTCACGGACATTTCTGAGCTGCTGTAGTTCACGAGCTCGGCCGAAGCGCGTTCGACTCTATACTGCTCTAGGAGATGAGCTTCAAGGGAGGACTCCTTGGGAGTAGCGGCAGAATTGGGGTGAATCAAAAGAATCGCCGCTAGGGCACCAGCCATCACCAAGCCTAGAGCGGGCCGCCAAACCAGGCTCTGCCAGCTCTTCTTTGCATTCTGAGTTGCCATGGCAAGGAGTTTCTCGTTCAACTCACTCCGCCACGCCATGCTCGGGACGTCTTCGGGGATCGACTGCACCCAACTGCGCACGGACTGCTGCCCAGTGCCGCCGAGTGCCTCATCCATGTGTTCGGTTTTCTTGTTCATTTTCGTGCCCCCTCCAGATAGGGGCGCATGTGGTTCTGCAGAAATGCGCGAGCCAGAAACAGACGGCTCTTCACGGTTCCTACGGGCAATCCCAGGGTTTGGGCGATTTCCTCGTAAGCCATGTCCTCACGATCATGGAGGAGAAGGACGCTGCGCAGTTTCTCGCTCATCAGGGCAATTCCTTGCTCCAAGACCCCCATCAGTTCGTCGTCCAAAATCATCTGCTGGGGTTCCCAACGCGAATCGGGAACGTCCATTTGCTCCTCGTCATCGATGGAGTAGTTCAGCGTGAGGTGTTTCGGACTGCGCTGATCTTTGCGCGAACGATCAACGCACAGGTTATAGGCGATGCGAAACAGCCACGTACGAACGGGCGCACGCCCATCGAATCTCTCAAAACTCTGGAAAGCCCGGATAAAGACTTCTTGGGTTACGTCATCAGCTTCTTCAGCATTCCGCACCATACGGCGCACAAATCCAAGAACGCGGGCCTGGTAGGCATCGACGAGGCGACCAAACGCCTCGACATCTTTGTTTCGGCATCGCTCCACGAGGGCAGCTTCGCTCGCTTGGTCGGGCATTCTTGTCGCGCTCAGTGATTTGGCTCCAAGGATGAATTCCATTGCTGCAAGCTATGACGGACCTGCCACCAACTTGTTCACCGGTCCCGATCAGGGAAGTGGACCCTCAACCAAATCGGCCGGAAATGTAATCTTCCGTTTCCTTTTTCTGGGGATAGAGGAAGATGTTCTGCGTTGTGTTGTACTCGACCAGGCGCCCCATCATGAAGAACGCCGTCATGTCGCTGGCGCGCTGGGCCTGCTGCATGTTGTGGGTGACGATCACGATGGTGTACTGCTCCTTCAGTTCGAAGATGAGATCTTCGATGCGTGAAGTGGCAATTGGGTCAAGAGCCGAGCAGGGCTCATCCATGAGAATGATCTTAGGGTCCACCGTGAGCGTTCGCGCGATGCAGAGCCGCTGCTGCTGGCCGCCAGAGAGGGCGAGCGCGGATTGCTTCAGCTTGTCTTTCACCTCATCCCAGAGGGCAGCGCGTTTGAGCGATCGCTCGACAATCTCATCTAGGTCAGTCTTCTTGCGAATGCCATGGATTTTGGGACCATAGGTGAGGTTGTCGTGGATCGACATCGGGAATGGGTTTGGCTTTTGGAAGACCATTCCGACGTCCTTCCTCAATTCGACGGGATCAACGGCCCGGTCATAAATGTCGCGGCCATCGAGGGTGATGGTGCCGGTGAGACTGGTCCCATCGATCAGGTCATTCATCCGGTTGAGGCAGCGAAGGAACGTTGACTTTCCGCAACCAGAGGGACCAATGAGGGCAGTGACCTTACTCTCGGGTATCTGGATCTCGATTCCCTTGAGAGCGTGGTATGCACCGTAATAGAAATCTAGGTTGCTGGCGGTGATTTTTGGAGCACCCAATGGGGCATCACCGGCAGTCTGGGTCGCTACACCTTGTCCATTCGCCATGACTTCGGGAGCGTACTCGAAAGTGCGGAAAACCCGATTAATGGAAGGTTAAGGATATTGAACAAGACCCTGCTAGAATACGATCATGGCCAAAGACCCTGCAGATCTCCAAGGCACCAAGATCGCCCGTCAGTTCATTGGACGCCGTGGCATAGACCTCACGCGTGCGGACATTCGTGTAATGCACGGGGTCCTGTACGTCAAGGGTCAGGTCGCCAAGATGCGCGGGTTTGATATTCCCAGCCTCCGCGCCGAGCTTGAAGCGGCGGGCAAGATCCTCCGAACCAAGCAGGAGATCAAGGACGTTGTGATCGAGGTTACGTACCGGGAATAGTTCTTGCATCAACTGGGCCGCTTGGTGCGTCCCTACCAATTCAAGATGGCCGTTCGCCAAGTACTCGAGAGCACTCCGGCATTCCCCATGTCTTCGATGGGCGTCGTGGTGCCCGCGCCGATCCATATTGAAAGCTCGGTCTTCGAAGGCTCGCTGGCCATGCTGTTTCGGTGTGTGAAAGAGCACAAGGTGGACCTGCTACAGGTTCCGCTCTTTCCGATCTGCGAGGCCTACTTCTCCTATCTCCTCGATTTGCACCGCGACGACGTGGACGAGGCATCAGCAGCCCTAGCGGCCTTGGCCTATCTGATTGAGCGAAAAGCCTGGATGCTTCTCCCCACACCCGAGCCTGAACCAGAGATGGAGGTCGAAGGATTTGACCGGGCATCCCTGCCGGAGTCTTCGATTCATGAGTACAGCTCGGTCATTGAGGCCCTGGTCGATTGGCAGAGCGAGCGAAGCCACTTGTTCTTTCGCAGCCTCGAGCAGACGCTGCCGTACGAATTGCCCTACACGCTCGCGAATGTTTCGGCGGGCGATCTGGCGCGGGCGTTTGAGAGGCTCATTCGACGGGCTCAGCCCGAAGTTCGTCCTCTCGGGCGTCCGCGTAAGTCGCTGACAGAGCAGATGCTCGTGGTTCGCGAGAGGTTGCAAAGCATTTTTCTGCCCTTAGACCTCTTGATCGAGGAGCCGTACTCCACTTCAGACGCTGTCTTCTGGTTCTTGGCGCTTCTGGAACTGATCAAGTTGGGACAGGCAGCTGTCGAGGTCGATGGGGAAGAGGTCTTGTTCGCGAGCCTATGAATCCGGTTGACTCCGTCTTTGCCTTGCTTTTTGTGGCGGATTCGCCCTCGCCGGCCTCGGCTTTGGCGCGGGCCTTGGGGATGACGGAGGGTCAAGTTGAACAAGCCCTGGAGTTGCTGGCCGAACGGCTGGAGCGCGATGGTCCGCTTCAGTTGATCCGCCTCGCCGGCGGCATTCAACTCGCCACGAAACCCGACTTTGCCGAGCCAATTGCCGCCTTCCTGAAGCCGCAGCGGCAACGTTTGAGTCGGAGTCTGATGGAGGTTTTGGCGATCATCGCCTATCGACAGCCGACCACCTTGGCCGAGGTTGATGAGGTTCGGGGAGTTCAGAGTGACTACAGCATTCGGCAGCTTTTGGAGCGGCGACTGATCCAAGAGGTCGGTCGAAAACCGGTGCCGGGACGCCCGATTCTCTACGGAACCAGCCAGCAGTTTCTGCACCAATTCAAGCTCAATGATCTGAGCCAGTTACCCCGCCTTGGGGAAGCTGAGCCCACCAATCTATTCGACCTATGAACGAGATTAGCGAGCAGCGGGGCAAGCGTCTGTTAGATTGGTACTCCGAGCACAAGCGGGACCTTCCATGGCGAAGGACAACCGATCCGTACGGAATCTGGGTGAGCGAAATCATGCTCCAGCAAACCCAGGTGATCACGGCCATGCGGTACTTTTTGAACTGGATGGAGCGCTTCCCAACCGTGGAGTCGCTCGCCCAGGCGGACGAGCAGGACGTTCTGGCCGCGTGGCAGGGCCTTGGCTACTATCGACGGTGCCGCATGCTTCTGGAGGGTGCGCGATTCGTTGCCCAAACCGGGATGCCGACGACAAGCGAAGAGTGGCTCCGTGTCCCCGGGGTTGGGCCATACACCGCGGGGGCCATCGCCAGCATTGCCTTCCAGGAAGCCTCGGCGGTTGTGGATGGCAACGTGGAGCGCGTCTTTGCCCGGTTGACCGTATGTGACTTGGAGGGGACTCGGCTGAATCGTGCCGCCTGGGATTGGGCCAACGCAAACATGATCGCAGAGCGGGCATCGGACTGGAACCAGGCGATAATGGAACTCGGGGCGACGGTTTGCCGACCTTTGCAACCCGAGTGTTCCGAATGCCCCGTCTCCTCGATTTGCCGTGCCAAGCAGTTGGATCAGGTTTCGAGATTTCCGAAGGCGAAGGCGCGGCCGAAAATGGTCCACCAGCGGCATATCGTTTGGGTTCCGATCTGTGACGGGCGCCTTGGGGTCTCGCAGATTCCGCCGGGGCAATGGTGGGAGGGCATGTGGGAGTTTCCTCGCCAGGTGTTGGCGAGCAGGACCGATCCACTTCGTCTGGGTGAGATCGTTGGGGAAGCTGACGTTAAGCCGGTTGGCAGATTTCGACATGCGGTGACTCACCATCAGATCGATCTGGAAGTGTCCGTTGCGCACCCCTCCGAGCAAAGCCAGGCTCTGGCTTGGTTTACTATCGAGGAGCTGGACGACCTTGCGTTGCCGGCGCCCCAACGGCGTGCGCTTGAGATGGTGTTACGCGCCACTGGCGAGTTTGCGACGCCAGACTAACCCGCCCCAAGTTGGGTCGGACTCCATGCTCCTCAGCGAAGTCAATCCTTCGGGCGTCGTGGTCAGGGCTTCGAGGATTCCATCGGCCAGATCGCCTCGGGTCGTGGGGAGGCTCCGCAAGGCGGCGACCAAATTTGGCACGAGCGCCGACCTTTCCTTGGCAGCCTCGGATGCCTGGTGCGAGAGCGTGACGTCTAGCAGGAAGTTTCGGATGAGGGCGTCCGACTGGGTCGTTTTCACCTCGGCAGCGACCGCGAGAAGCAGGGAAGGAGTTTGGCCCGGGAGGCCTTTGGCCAGGGACCGGTCGCCCGCAATCTGGAGGGCTGTGATCACGTTGTTCTGCAGTTCGTTGTCATCGTCACCGGCAAATGACCAAAGTACGCGAACCGCAGAAGGCGATTGGATTCTGCCGAGACCCAGCGCGGCTTGAGATCGGGCGGGAATGGCGACCTTCGGGTCACGCAGGACCGAGACCATGAGGTCCTCGGAATCGGGCGCTCCGATTCCAGCCAGGGCGGTTAGATATCCAAGTCGCTCGTCGCCGGTTGCACCCGTAAAACCCTTGGTCAGTCCGGGGACGGCTGCCTTTGCCCCGACTTTGCTGAGCACATCGGCAGCGGCGAGGCGAGTGTCCCTGTCCTTCACCTGGAGGGTTGGCAGGACATAGGGTGCAACTTTAGGACCAAGCGAGACGAGAAAGTTGATCGCGTTCGACCTTGCGTCGCCGACCTCGAGTTGCTTGACGATGAGGGGAATGGAGGAGTCGCCAGCGGCAAGAAGCGCTTGTTGAATGCCCGTCTGCTGAAAGCTTCCCGAGCGCTTCAGTTCGGTCGCGACGGCCTCGGGGTACTTCTTGGCCAAGACCTTCAGGGATTCGGTGAGGGACTCGCGGGCGGGTGTGTGGAAATCGCCAAGACACTGGGCGACAAGGCCGACAAGCCGAACGTCATCGTGCTTGCCAATGTTCTGCGCCATTGTGGTTCGCTCATCGGGCTTGAGCGACTTGAAGAAGGTGGCGATATCCGGGCGGTCGGCGGCGGCGATGAAGAACGCCTTTTGTTCCGGAGTTGGTGCGCCAAGGGCAACTGAGATATCGTGACTGGTCGTATAGCCACTCCACGCCGCCAGCCCAACGCCAAGCGCGATGATCGCAAAGAGCGCGCGCAAAGTCCGCGTGAGTCGGCTCGGTCCCCGTCCGGTGGATGACTTCATCTTCCTCTACTTTACAGCACAAGCCACGTAGACGGAGATAGATTCGGTATGTGCAAGCACAGAGGCTTGCACATACCAAGAAGGCCTAGCGAGTGATGGCTAGCTTGCGGCGGACCAAGTACCCAAGGGGAAGGGACAAGGCTAGCAATGAGGCCGGTTCCGGCACAGTCTCCATCGGAGCGGAAACACTGCCCGTTGCGCCCACGCGGAGAGCCTGCGAGACGCTGTAGCCTGCAGGCATGTTGATCGTGTAGGTCGTTCCACCGCTACCCGAGACAACAGTTGTTTCACCATCGGAGGCCGAGTACGAGTGGGTTGCGACCGTTACTCCGCCAATCTTGACTCCGACGCTGCCGCTGGCGCTCTCGCCGGTAGCGGTCACGAGTGTAACGGAGTAGGTGTACGTCCACGTGAGGCTTGCCAAGTAGTCGGCCGCTGGCTCCATTCCGGGTTGCCCGGTCAAGTTCAAAAGGTTGATGCGGCCACCGTGGCCCCAAGTTGCGGTCCCACTTGAGCTGAAGCTCGGGTCTGGATCAGCATTGCCGAAGATAGTGCTGCTTGCTTGAATACCAGAGCTAATGTTGGAAGCGGCAGGGTTTGCCGTTCCATAGCCATTGCCCGTACCACCCGTGGACTGAGAAGCTGCGTCGGTGACTACACCGTATCCGAACGTGTTGGTGACGGGCCACCGTTCACAACGAGCGACCCAGAGATCGAGATCGAGAAGTAGGCAGGAAAGGCAGCGGAAGAGAGGAGGCCGAGTGCCAAAACTGGCACAAATCTGAAGGCGATTTTCATGAAGGAAAGATTATACACCTAGTCCAAAACGTTTCCGCATTCGCCTCTGCGAGACTTGGCCCTCAAGCTCGCCCGCGACATTTCTCCTTGGTCGCGAATGAATGACGGCAACCAATCCGTCTAGGCAAAACACCACATCCATGACTTCAAAACTACATCAACTCGCCGTCTCGATTCTCATAGGCGTCGCTTGCTTGCCTGCACATGCCCAACGACTGCCCGGCGATATCAACCCGAATCGGGACTTCATCCTCGTCGGTGAGACAGCGTATGGCTTGGTGCCAGCTGAGCCCGTGTGCGGATCGGGAGTGAAGCGAATGGCTGGTCTTCCGATGGGAAGTATCTCTTGGTCCAGCGGGAAGCCACGAATGTCAGCAAGATGATCCGGTTTGAACTTGAGGGAGGGAAGGGGGCTAGGCCGCCCATGCCGGTGACCGAAGTGATCGTATGGTCGGCAGCCACGGGCAAATCTTCGGTAGTGCTTTCCCTTCCCATCGACGAAGGGATCGTAGGTGACCTAGAGTGGTTACCCACGACGACCTCGCTCGTGTGTTCACTCTACAGCTCGAGTACTCGCGAGCCCTCCAAGGTGCTGCTGATCAAGGCATCATCGGGACAAGTAAAGGAGCTTTATCGCTCCAAGCCCGACACTCAGGTGTCCCTAAGATTCGAAGTCAGCCCGGTCGCTCCCCTCGGAATCATCCAGGAATTCGACCCAGAGAAGGGCAAGAGTTCCATTCGGCCATTTGGGGTCAACGGCCTTCTTGGTCAGGGCCCTATTGAGCCCGGGATAGCCGGCGGCTGGGGGCGAGATGGGTCATATCAGTTCGATGAATTGGTCGTTCGTCCAAATGGTGCCATCGAGAAAGCCAAGAGCGCCGACTTTGTGGGCTACGAAGCCGCGGAAAAGGAACCCAAGCTCCGCATTCAACAGATGCCTCTGACCTCCTCCTCGACATCTCTCCCGGTGGATGCGGTCGGGCTCTGGATGGCATCGAGCGACAAAAAGGCTCCTCCCGTTTGCATCACCACCGATGGCACGATGGGATCGATGGCCCCGGACCTTTCGGCGGTTGCCTACGTCAGCAAGGGCATGGCGGTTGTGCGCGGCATCGTATCCATGCCAGCGGACCTCTTTGCGAAAGCCCAACAAGCAGCGCTGATCGCGTCATTGATGAGCGACGCAAAGCAGCTCGCCCTCGGGCTCATTTTGCATGCTTCGGATAACGACGACAAAATGCTGGGCCAAGGAAGTGATTGGCGAACTGCGATTGATCCATACATGAAGAACAGCGGGCTGGGACAGAACTTTGTCCTCACTTTTGCTGGCGGCGACCTGTCTAAAGTCGAAAGCCCCGCGACGACGGTGCTTGGCTACATCGATGGACCTGGCGGAAGAGCAGTCGCCTACGTCGATGGTCACGTGAAGTGGATCAAGAACTGAACAACTCGAAACGCTGAATCAAGGCCATGTCAAGGGGACGAGTCGCTAGGGGCCAAACGAGCATCCAGCTTGCGGATAGGTTGGAAGTCCATCGGTCGGAAGCGCCTTGTAGGGTGTGTTCGTGATCTTGCTCATCTCAGCGCTGATCTCGAGATAGTACTTATCCGAAACACCGGCCCATCGGCGTACAACCTTGCCTTTGGCATCAATCAAAAGGGTGGTCGGTGCGGTCTCCACCTTGTAGGAGCGAATGATCTTTAGATGTGGGTCGAAGAGAGCTGCGAAAGGTGGCATAAACTTTTTTTGATAATCGGCATAGCCCTTTGAGTTGCAATTGATGACTCCAAGCATCGACCCCGATCCATAAGCTTCCGCCAGTCGCTTAAAGAAAGGTGCGGCAACCCAGCTATGTGGACAGTCCCGGTTGATAAAGGTGATCATCATGGGACGACCTTTGGGAATAGAAGCAACTGTCCCTTGAGGCACAGCAATAGCGTAGGCCACGGCCGTGGCGGATACAGCAAGAACCTTAATCAGCGACATGTCGCTCCAACCACTGCCCACGAGAATTCAATGGCGTGTCGAATGCGGCCAAGTAGTTCAGGAGCACGGCGTTTGAGGACATTCGCCAAGAAGCCTCGAATGAGGACCTCGACATTGCCTTAGCCTGCGCGGATTTTGTTGGACGCAGGATGATTGGGTCTCCCGACTTTGTGAATCCATAGACGATCGCGGCATATTGGCCATCCTTGGGGTCGTGGAGGAAGCAAGTAACCGGGATCCCCTTGGCAATCCAGGCCTGAACGTCGTTTGTTCCCACAAAGTGTGCGGGATAGGCATGGGCGCCGAATTTCGAACCAGCAAGCGATGCCACAAGGCCCACATTGCGAGTGGGCAGGCTATCATTCATGTCAAAGAATGCCCGAAGATCCTTTTCCGAACGCTTGAATTCGGGGGCTAGAAATGCTTCCGACCAAAACCCGTCGATGCTCGCCGTACAGAGGACTTCGCTAGAAAAGTCCCTAAACTTGACTGGTTTGACCCGTAGGGAAGAGCCCCAGGAGGCATCTTTGGTCTTTTGAACTGGCAGACCAATCGAATTGGTATTGCAGACCGAGAGTGTGACCAAGTCGAAATTCGGCAGCGGCCCTTCGATTAGCCGGACCCGCATGTCAACCGAGTTCAGTAGTTTCGGGAATCGAAAACGTCCATCCGACGCAGATCCACTAGTGTGGATCCGCTGCCCTTCCTTGGACCGAACACTTGCGACTCGAAGCCATTCCGACTCAAAGCCTGGTCCCCTGACCTTCATATCCACATCAAACGAGCTGGCTCTTGGGGTGGACATATTCCAAGAGGGCGTCACGATGTTGAAGTTGGTGCCGGAACGAATACCCTTCCAAGAATACTCCTGCTTTCCTTTATCAGCGAAGGGTGGTGGCCAGTCCAATCGAACGACTGCAGTGACTGGGTTGGTATGCGGGGCCTGCACTGGACCCGCATACCAAGTGGAGATGAGCAAGCTCGCCAGCATACGGTTCTCCTCAGTTCGAGAATTGGAAACTAAGGATGCTCTGCTCTGCACCCACTGCACCCGAACCACCGGTGAAGCCAATGAATGCGCTGGAAGCCAAGGAGCCCTGGACAGATGCTACCACGGAAGGAATGTTGACTCGATACTGATTCGTGGCAGATTGCAGGGTAACCGTGTCCGTGATCGTTGAGGTCAGCGTAACGCCATCGTAGCTGAGCACTACTTTCATGATGTTGCCACTCTTGAGATTCACGCCGCTTGGCGTGAGGTCAATGCTGCCTTCTTTCGGCAACAGCATCCAAGGCCGGAAACCTGTAGCGTTACCGTTGGGCGATGAGTTGTTGGTCTCGAACTTGATCGAGAAGGCCTTGGTAATGCCCCTGCCCCTTTTGTTGTCGGGTCCGAAGCCCAGCGAGTCACCGGTTCCACCGAGGACCCCAGCAGAGCCAGAATTCTGAATCGTGAACGAAATGCCATCGCTAGTTGGCGAATTCAGCAAGAAGGTGAACTCGGCATTGAACGTCGACACATTTACGGCCTTGGTAAAGAATGCCGTTCCAGCAGTCTTCGGCGCACCGTTCGTGAGGAGTAAGCGAGAACCTGTCACAGCGGCCGTTCCCGAGAGCGCGAGGCCCTGACTGGACGTGAAGCTTGGCACATTGAAGATCGGCGAGTACTCTGTGCTGTACACCGTCAATATTGGCGGCAGGAGTGCCGAGCTTTCCTTCGAGATAAAGGAATCCACTGCGCCATCAACGGACAGGGTATCCGTGACCACCGCAAGCGTAACCTCAGTCACTCCGGAGGCGCGCAACGTGGTGACTAAATTGGTTACGTCCCAGCTGTACCAGTCCTTGGTGCTACCAATTTGTGTAGTGGCAACCATTTTGTCAAGCGAGGGCTGGTTGTCCCAGTTGATCGTGCCCTCCGTCCAATCTCCGTTCACCGTGTAAAGCGAAACATTCTGGAAGGCCGTGCCTTGGTGGTTACCAAAGAGGCGGACGAAAGCCTTCTTTACAGATCCCTTGAATTGAGTCAAGTCAAACTTGACGTAGCCTCGACGTCCATAGCCAGGTGCAAGTCCCTTGACGTTGAACGAAGTCACAGTGCCATAGTTGTCAGCCGAGAAACTTCCATTTCGGGTGTAGCTGTCGCCCAAGCAAGCCAGGGAATTCTCGAAACCGTCGAACTCAAGCGCGACCCGCCTCGATGAAATGGGAGACTCTGCACTTTGGCCCGCCTCGTTGAAGGCGACGACCTTATAGAAGTAGCTCTTTCCGGGCTCCACTGAGGTGTCGATGTAGCTGGCGTCTTTGACTCCAGAAGCCAGTTCACTGAACGTGCCTCCCAAGACAGCACGAAGGATGGTGTAGCTGTTGGTGTTCGGCGTCTCCGACCAGTACACTCGCATCTTGCCAAAGGTCGCCTCAGCCTTAACTGCCATCGGAGGCATCGGGACTGTGCTTCCTTTCAAGCCATAAACGTTCACGACCCAGGAAGACGTGCCAACATAAACCTTTCCGTTTGCAACAGCAGGGAAGCCGTGGTGTCCAAAGCTGCCGATGGCATCCTGAGGATTCATGTTGCTAATCCAAAGTTCGTTCAGGTTCGAAGCATCCCAAGCGCGCAGGACTCCATGTCCTCCACGGTTGCCAGCGCCAGTCAACGGAACGTTGGACCACAGCACTCCGCTTCCAGCGGTGCTTCCGTTGGCCGAAATGGCCAAGTAGCCCCCAGGCATGCCGTCCGGAGCAGGATAGGGGCTTTCGTATTTGTTCAGAGGAAAAAACTTTGTGCCCTTATACTCAAAAGCTCGAAGGTAATCCCACTCCGGCCACACATACATCAGCAAGCCCGTAGGGCCTTTCCAGAACACTGGTGTACCGTGGACGTGAGCATAACCAGCCCGAACGACCTGAGGGATGGTGTCGTCGGTCGCCTTAAGACCTCCCAGCCTTTTCCGATCTAGAAGGTAGATTTTGCCTTCTTTGGATCCAACGACGAGGTGGTTTGTGCCCGGCACAAAGGTCAGCCCCGAAACGCCAAGGTCAAGGTCGTACTTGTTGAGGGTCACCCAATTTGGAGCGGTCCACACGTCGGCCAACTTCAATCCGCCCGTCGTGCTGAGCTTGATCACGCTGTTTCCGTAGTTGTTCCAGTAATAGCTTACGGTGCCATTGCCAGTGCTGAAAAAGATGTTGCCTTGATCGTCAGCAACAGGCCCTTCGCCAGACATCCAGATGCCGCCACGGCGTCCATTAGGTGTAGTACAAAATATCCCGGTTTGCGTCAACGTAGTCATATCGTAACCCATGATCCAACCATGCATGGGTATCTCATCCATGTTTTGAGACGCAAAGCAAACGTAAACTGATCCATTCAAGAGGAGCAAGCCAGGACGTCCATTCTGATACTGTGGCTTAAAGGTTGCCGAGGATTCAACTTCTGGAGCACCAGTGCCAGGCACTGATCCTCGAATCTCAATCGGACTATTTTGCTTCTCAGCTCCCGTCGCTAGATCCATAGCATGAAGCCAGAATTTGCTTCCATTCGGATCATTAGTGCTCGTCAAGACTGTCTTATTCAGAACGTACAGCGTGTTAGTCACAGGGTCAATAACAGGCGTAGCTATCAACTCTTGACCGTAAAGATCAGCCGCCAGACGAGGGACTGAGGGGAAAACAACCTTCCAAAGCGGGTCAGTGGCCCCGGGATCCTCCGCATCGAACGCCATCACCTGGCCGCCGACCGTAGTTACAATGAGGAGTGTACGAGCCTTGCCACCTGAGATTACGTTTGGAGCAATGAGAGGCTGGGCAATCATCGTTCCATTGACAACTCGGAAGAACAAGCGCCCAAATTGCCCGGCATTGACATTTGACGTATTTAGGGTCGTCTCCTTGAGGTTTGCGCCAGTGCGCGCATTGTCATACCGCTGAGTGTAAATCCCAACCTGGGAAAGTGCGGAACCGCAAAAAGCGAAAATTGCAGCAATCACCGATGTTTTCGCCGACGCCCAGGCACGGCGAGATTTCAGGTGGCGGAGAGGTGCAATGTTCATGACAGTTATAACTATAACACGAGATTTATCATATCGGCTCACACCTCGCATGATAGCCGGAATAATTCCACTAAGAATAGAATGTGTTCATAATAATGATTATCAGAAGGTGTTGGTCGATTTTGGTAGGCTCTCCTCGTGGAACCTGAGGCGCTGGCAAAACCGAAACGCGATGCGACCTTTGACATCGCCAAAGGAATCGGCATCCTTTCGGTAATCGTTCTGCACTGGAGCTCGAACGCGGCGAGGCTCTACAGCACTGAGGGGGCCAAGCTTTGGTGGGGTCTTAAGCTCCTCAATCTGTTCGTCAACTACGCCGTCCCGCTGTTCTTGGTCGTCTCGGGAGTTCTCTGGACGCAGTCGCTGGCGCGCAAGTGGGATTTTGGCGGCACCATCCCGAAGCGATTCGTCTCCGTGGCCTATCCGCTCCTGATCTGGTCGATCATAGGTTTCCTTTACACGTCTCGGACGAGCGGAGGCATGGACTACCTGCTCGATTTCAACCGCCGCTTGCCCGCGCTTGTGTACGGCAAGGCTAGCTATCACCTCTACTTCCTGGTTATCATGTGCCAGTTCGCCCTGGTGGGGCCGTTGTTGGCCTTCGCCTTGAAGAAGCTGCCCCTTTGGGGGGCGATGGTGCTAGCCGTTGGGCTGCAGGCTCTGATCTTCTGGCTTCAAAAGGCGTACTTCCGGATGCCGTCGCCCGGGAGCATGGTCCTGTGGCACTCGCTCACTCTTCTGCCTGCTATCTGGCTGGGTCTCGATCTGAAGACTCGCCTAGAGGGGCTCAGAAAGATTCGGGTCCCGGTACTTGTGCTGGCAGTTTTGGCAACCGCCGGATTCATGTACCTTTCTGCGGGTGTGTTGCAGAAAGAGGCTGTTGATGGCTTGTTGCTGAATTGGACCGCGAAGGTGCACGGTCTCCTGGTAGCGATGGCGATCCTCGGGCTTTGCTCCGGTAGTTCCCGCTGGTTTGAATGGCTAGGTGAGAACTCCCTTCAGCTTTACCTCGTGCATCCGACGATTTTGGGCCTACTGGCCTCGCCTCGGTTTGTTGCTTTCTTCGCCAAGTTGCCCCTCGCGCCCATCTGGCCGTTTCTGATCACCTTGGGTGGCTCGATTGCCGTCGCGCTGATTGCTCGGCTGTTGCGGCTCGATGGCGTTCTGTTCGGCCGGTGGACTCCGCGCAAAAAGGTTGAGCCAGCGGCCCAAGCCGTGTGACACAATCTGACTCCATGGTGGCTTCGGGTTGGTTGATGGCGGTTCTGGGGTGGGTTCACCTCGGGGCGTCCATGCCTGTCCAAGGGCCCCAACTGCGCAACGGCGGCTTTGAGTTTGGCACTCCGGCCCCGACAGGCTGGGTGCCTTCCCGAGTGACGCGGGGGCAAATCACCCTCACTCGCGACACCAAGTTGTACCGCCTAGGTCAATCGAGCATGAAGATGACAGCCGTGGGCAATGCCCATGGCCGGGTGGTGCAGCGGCTCGCGGTAGGAAACGTCCGCAAGTTCGGCTTCAGCGGGATGTTGCGAACCGAGGGACGGCTCATCGCCAATGTGTTTGTTCTTCCCTACGACGCAGGCGGCAGAGCCCTCGAATTCCAGCAAGTTCATTTCCAGATCGAGCCTCGCGACTGGGAGTGGTTCGCCAAGACGGTCCAGCTTCCCCCCAACGCAACTAGCTTTGATTTTGGCTTGATCCTGGAAGGAGACGGGGAGGGGTGGATGGACGGCCTTCAAATCGTGCCCGCCGAGGGCTCGGACGCGCTTCCCATTGCCCCGATCCCGGACCTTCAAGACCCTATTCTTCCCTACCCTGGAACTCTGCGTGGCAACGCCCAGGCATGGCTGGCACTGCATCGCCGCTACCGTGCTGAGGCAAAAATTGTCGAAGCCAAGGTCGTTTTCCTTGGCGATTCGATCACGGAGATGTGGGATAGCGATCTATGGAAAGCGAACTTCGGCCCGTATCGAGCTCTGAACTTCGGAATCCGGGGCGACCGGACCAACCAGGTCCTCTGGCGCCTGAAGAATGGGACTCTGGATGGCCTTGACCCTCGTCTTGTCGTCGTTGCGGTGGGAGCGAATAACCTTTGGAAAGACCGCTTCGGTGCAAAACGAGTCGCCCAGGGCGCGCAGCGGATCATTGCCGAGATTCGACGTCAAAAGCCGAAGTCAAAGGTGCTACTCCTCGCCGTGCTGCCGAATATGTATGACCCGCAGAACCCATTCCGGAAGCAGGTGGAAGCGATGAACCGGGAATTGTCAGCGGTGGCCCGTCAGAGTGGCGTTCGGTTCACCGATCTTGGCAAAGGGTTCTTGGAACCCGATGGAAGCATCTCAAAAGAGGTCATGTTCGACGGCTTGCATCTCACCCCGAGCGGCTATCGGATTCTCGCTAACGGTCTCTCACCGATTGTCTACGAAATGGTCATGGGAAAGCCCGGTTTTGAGGGGTAGGCTACGAACTACTATGGTGCCTTACACCTACGCATTTCGCCATACGCCGACGATCATCGAACGCCTGTTGGACCAGATCCCGGTCGGGCGCTTCAGCGAGTCCCTTTCGCCGGATCGCTTCACTTTGGTTGAAGTCGTCGCCCACCTGGCCGACTGGGAAGAGATCTGGCTGGACCGGTTGGTTGTTGCCGTCGAACATCCCGGCTCGACGTTCGAGCTTTACGACGAAGGCCAGCGCGCGATCGACAAGAAGTACGCCCAGAAGGACATTCGCCACGAGCTGGCGGTGTTTGCAAGCCGACGGCGCGACACCATCACCTTCCTCGAGGAGCTTGCAGCCGAGAAGTGGGCGAGTCCGGCCGTGCATCCGGAAGCCGGTCCTATGACGGTGAAAGACTTCACCCAACTCATCTCTGGACACGACATCTACCATGTCGAGCAGATCTCGGCCTATGTGACCGAACTGCACGAATTGATCCCCTGACGATGGACCCGTATGTTCAATCGGGTCTGGGATTTAGTGATCGCAGACCCGATACGTTAATCCGGTGTACATAGAACTGCCGACGGCCAAGCTCGCATCGGCTTCGATATAGTGAGACTGAGGTGTTCCTATGATCTCGTCTCGTTGGGTAACGCGAATTGCCGCACTCGGCTTGGTCCAGCTGTCGATGGCGGCCCAAGCATCGAGCTTTGATGCGCTAGCACGCGTAATCGTGGTGCCGCCTGGACTTGGGTACGGTGACTTTGGTCAATCCAGTTCGACTAGGTCCTCTTCGGCCAGTCCGTATGCCCAGGCCTCGGCAGGAAATGAGTTCAGTTCCGTGGCCCCGTTGACCGTTGGCGCGTTCGCCTTGGGAGATGCTCAACCCGTGCATGGAGGGTCCTATGCTCAGGGGGATGCCCAGACTTCAGCGACTTGGGCTTGGCAATCGAGCGAGGCAGTATCCACCAGCGTCACTTTCGTAGTCGAATGCCATGCGGACTCCAGTCTGTGGGGAGACTCTCCCGCAGCTTATGCTAACGCTTCAGTTGTGATCACCGCACCGGACGGAGTCCACACCTTCAATCAAAATGACACGTTCACCTACTATCTTCCCGACACCCTATTTGGATCGGCACTTTTCACGATCATAACCACAGCAGAAGGGCAAGCCTCGTCCCATCACGATGATCCTCTGACTCCTGAGCCCGGATCGCTGATGGCACTGGGGCTGGGAACGGTGGCCTTTGCGAGGAGGAGAGTGCGGAGAATGCCTGTCTGCTGACATTGGACCCTGCTCTTTAGGTAGGGTCAGGGACATGGAATCCCCGATTCGATGCGTTCTCGCATTGGTTGTCACATTGGCAAGCACCGTTGCTTTTGCCGGGCCCCAAGCAGATCGGGGGTTGCGGACGCCTTGGGCAGCGAAAGTGGACCGTTTGAAGCCTTTAGACGTCTATCCCCGCCCACAGCTTGTCCGATCAACGTGGGTGAATTTGAATGGCGCTTGGGACTATTTAATTGTCGCTAAAGGTGAGAAGCCACGCACTCCTGATGGCAAGATTCTGGTTCCATTCGCGATTGAATCAGCACTTAGCGGCGTGCGCAAGGAAGTTGGTCCCGCGAAGGAACTGTGGTATTCAAGATTAATTGCTCTTGTCCCGGAGAAAGGCAAGCGCTGGATCCTAAACTTTGGGGCGGTGGATTGGGAGGCGGAGGTCTTCGTCAACGGCCGCTCACTTGCCCTCCATCGCGGTGGCTACGCTCCGTTCTCGGTGGACGTCACGGACGCCCTGCGCGCAAGTGGAGAGAATCAGCTTCAGGTCCGGGTATGGGACCCAACCGGCGACAACCAACCTCGCGGAAAGCAACTGAGCAAGCCCGAAGGCATTTGGTATACGTCCGTCACGGGCATCTGGCAAACCGTTTGGGCCGAGGCGGTCCCAGAGGAGCACATTACTGGGGTCCAGTTCCAGGCTAATCTCGATCGGTCGGCCGTCAGCCTGAAGATCGAAGGCGGCGCCCCGCAATCCGAGATTTCGATCTTTGACGGCAAGAAGCTGGTGGCCAAAGCAAAGTTTCAGAAGGAAGCGTGGATCAAGATTCCTCGACCCAAACTCTGGTCGCCTGATTCACCATTTCTCTACACCGCCAAGATTCGATCGGGGCAGGACGACGTCCAGACCTACTTTGCCATGCGCGAGGTAGGAACAGGCAGAGATGAGAGCGGCACTCTCCGCCTGATGCTGAACAAGAAGCCGATCTTCCATTTTGGTCCGCTGGACCAAGGATGGTGGCCCGACGGACTCTACACGGCACCGACGGACGAAGCCCTCAAATCGGACATTGTCTTCACGCGCAAGCTTGGCTTCAACATGGCGCGCAAGCACGTGAAGGTCGAGCCAGCTCGATGGTACTACTGGGCGGACAAGCTTGGCCTGATGGTCTGGCAAGATATGCCGTCCACCTTCATGCCCGGAAGTGCTCCGGAAGCCGACAAGCAGCAGTTCCAGACCGAGTGGAAGGAAATCATGGACTCGGTCCGGTTCTTCCCTTCGGTCGTTCTCTGGGTGGTCTTCAACGAAGGCTGGGGCCAGCACGACACCGAGAGGCTGACAGCATGGACCAAGGCCTACGACCCGAGTCGGACGGTCAGCAATGCCTCGGGCTGGACGGACATGGGAGTCGGCGATGTGCTGGATATGCACCACTATCCGGATCCGGCATCGCCGCCCGCGCAGCCGAAACGAGTTGCGGTCTTGGGTGAGTACGGCGGGCTTGGGCTCCCCATTGAAGGGCATACCTGGGTGGCCAAGGGCAACTGGGGCTACCGCTCATTCACCACAATTCCTGACCTGCGACAGGCTTTTCGAGAGCAGTTGCCCTCCCTGCTTGCGCTGCGCAACCAGCACCTTTCCGCGGCCGTTTACACCCAGACCACGGACGTGGAAGTCGAAGTCAATGGCCTCATGACCTATGACCGCAAGGTGATCAAGGTTGACGCGAGCGTGCGCCCTCTTGTTGAGGCGGTCATCAAGGGCACCAGCACGCCTGCCCTGCGGCAACTGACGAAGATCTTTGATACGATTGTGAGGAATGCAAGAACGGCCAAGGTGATCTGGAAATCGACCCTGACCGAACCCGGCTTCGGCTGGGAGAAGCCGGACTTTGATGACTCGCAGTGGACCTCAAGCTTTGGAGGGTTTGGCACACCGCAAACTCCGGGGGCAATAGTGGGCACCGAGTGGTCCACCCCGTCCATCTGGCTTCGTCGCGAGTTTGATCTGGGGATTCCGGTGAAGGATTTGATCCTCGAAATTCATCATGATGAGGACGCCGAAGTGTGGGTGAACGGAGTGTTGATCGCCGATCTCAAGGGCTACACGTCAGACTACGCGCGCGTGCCGATCCCCGCCGCCAAAGCCAGTGCCTTTCGCAAGGGCCGAAATGTCCTAGCCATCCGATGCAAGCAGACTTCTGGAGGTCAGTTTATCGACGCGGGATTTGTGATCCAGAGGAGGAACTGACACTCAAAATTGAGGTAGAACGCACCGATGGGAATTCCTATGCTGCCCTTGCCCGCGAACGTTGACAGTTCGGAATGGAAGCTTCAACCTTTGGCGGAAGTTCGCCTTCGCTATGAGCGCAGGCTCGACCGTGATTTCAATGAAGCCTCCGACGACCGCTGGGACTTTCAACAGCGTTATCGTGCCGGAGTCGAAGCCAAGCACGGCGAGAGTCTTCTGGTCCGCGTTGTCTACCAGTTCAGCCAAACCGATGGTCAGAATCCGGCTTCGCCCTATGCCCGAACGACCTCAAGAGATGCCTTGGAGAGCTACGCCCAGTATGCCGCTGGCGGACGCACCTACATTGTTGGTCGACAACGAGTAGTGAAAGGGGAGTCTCGGCTTATCGGTAATGCCGAATGGACAGCGACCGGCCGGGCTTGGGATGGCCTGCGGGTTAGCTTTGGCGGTTGGGACGCGTTCTACGGCAAGCAAGCTTTGAATTCGACGAACAACAACGACGCTTCCCTGGCATTTCTTGCCAAGAACCATTCAGCCGGGGAGACCATCCTCATCTACAAGCAGGATTCGCGAACGGCGCAAACGACTCGCATCTACACTTTGAATCACCGGCTCAACAAGGTTCAGGGCACGCGTGAATACATGGTGGAGGGTTCACTTCAAGCGGGCCGCTCGGCTGGCCTGGATGTGGAAGCTTTCGCTGTTTCAGCTCGAGCAAAGTGGGCAACAAAGTCGCGCCTCTCGCCCTTCATCGAGGCGAATGTGGCGTCCGGTGGCGGTTCGGCAACGAAGGTTCGGACTTTCGACAACCTCTTTCCTACCAACCACCCGCTGTATGGCCAGAGCGATCTCCAGGGCTTGCGCAACGTCGTGAACCTTGCCGTCGGTGCCGACTTCAAGGCTTCGAAGTTCACAAAAGTCCGACTAGAATGGAACAACTTCAGCCTCTTTGACGCCTCCGATGCTTGGTACGGCGCCAGTGGCGCGGTGAACAAGCGTGCAGGTGGATCATTCGTTGACCCGACAGGAGCGAGTGGAAAGGCGGTCGGCAACGAGCTCAGCCTCTGGGCGACCACGACTCTGACCAAGCATAGCGTGTTCAATTACGGACTTAGCTACTTCTTGCCGGGCAAGTTCATCAAGTCTTCCGTCTTCAATTCGGGAACGAATACCAAGGACCAAATCTGGCTTGTTGCGCAGTATTCGTGGAAGTTCTAGTCTTCCTTCGCTAGAAATAGGTTGGGATCGCGCAGGAGCCTTGGGAGCAGATATGCTCTCTGGGCTCCTGCATTTACGAGCAAGCAATGTGCTTGGGCCACCACCCCTCGGTGGAGAATATGGTTGGTTGCTAGCTCGTCTTCGAAAAGCGGATAGCAGCGAGGGTAACCCCACTCATGCAGTCTTCCCTTCCAACTCAACTCACGGCCCTTTTCGTCCAGGAGAGTCGCCGCGACTTTACCTTCTTGGAGAACATACGGAACTTCGGCTAGTTCTTCTAGATGGTGAAAGGACGTGTTCGCTTGCAGGCCAACGCCTATGAAGAGAATCCGACCTCCAATGTCGGCAAGCCTTCCGTAGGGCGACTGCCGGTCGCACGGGGACTCTGATCGGAGATGCCCCTTAGTCAGCCACTTGGAGTCGGGCCCAAAGCAGACTACGGAGTGAGTTGGGTGAAGGCTCCGGAGAGCTCCTGGTGCCCTTCTTGCTGCTTCGGGGATAGCGCCGGTCCATGCGGGAGAGTTCCGGGAATCGAACTCGGGCGGGCGCTCAAGGCTGTGGTGGGCTTGGCCGGTTAGCGTTGGAAACATCAGGTTCCCCGTCGGCCCTACCGCATCGAGAAGGGCGTTCACGACGGTCGCCGCACCGCCTTCCACTTGTCCAAGAGATGAGAGGCTAGAGTGCACCAGCAAAGAAGTCCCCGGTGTGATCCCCAAGGACCTCAGGTCGTCAGCTAGTTGGCGATGCCTTACCATGTATGGATCGGAAACTGAGCCGTGAGGGTTTGGACGTCTTCCCGAACCGATGCGATGGCTTGTTCATCACCCACGGCGCTAATGCCGCGCGAAATAAGGCGAGCGATCTGCGCCATCTCTGGCTCGCGCATACCGCGAGTTGTTGTCGCAGGCGTTCCAAGCCGAATTCCGCTGGTGATGAGGGGAGACTTGTCATCCCAAGGCACGGAGTTCTTGTTGCATGTGATGCACATCTCGTCCAGTAGTAGTTGAGCAGCCTTACCAGTTATGCCTTTATTGCGGAGGTCGATCAGCATCAGGTGGTTGTCCGTACCGCCAGATACGATGTGGAACCCTTCTGCGGTGAGTGCATCGGCCAGGGCCTTTGCGTTCCGCATAATCTGAACGGTGTATTCACGGAAGTCATCGGTGAGGTTCTCTCCAAAGCCCACAGCCTTCGCCGCTACCACATGCATGAGTGCACCACCTTGAATGCCGGGGATAACCATAGTGTCAAGCAACTCGGACATCATCTTCGTTCGCCCGCTCTTGGGGGCAACAATCCCGAAGGGATTCTCGAAATCCTTACCCATGAGGATCAGACCACCGCGCGGTCCTCTGAGGGTCTTGTGGGTGGTCGTGGTCACGACGTGTGCGTAGGGGATCGGGCTGGGGAGTTGGCCGGTGGCTATCAACCCGGCCGGGTGGGCGATATCCGCAAATAGGAATGCGCCGATGGAATCGGCGATCTCCCGGAAGGCCTTGTAGTCGATGGCACGAGAGTAGGCACTGGCACCGACGGTGATCATCTTAGGCCTGACCTTCTTGGCGAGGTCGGCTACCTGGTCGTAGTCAATGCGTTCGGTCTCCTTGGAGATGCCGTAAGCCGTAAAGTTGTACAGTTGTCCGGAGAAATTGACCGGAGAACCATGAGTGAGGTGGCCGCCATGGGAGAGGTCCATGCCCATCACAGTGTCACCGGGCTTTAGGAAGGTGAAGTAGACAGCCGTGTTGGCCTGGCTTCCTGAGTGGACCTGCACGTTGGCGTATTCAGCCCCAAAAAGTTGCTTGGCCCGGTCGCGGGCGAGGTTTTCGACCTCGTCCACCACTTCGCACCCGCCATAGTAGCGCGCGCCAGGATATCCCTCGGCGTACTTGTCGGTCAAGCAACTCATCATCGCCTGCCGGACGGCGAGGCTCGCGATGTTCTCGCTGGCGATGAGCTCCAGATTTTGGTCTTGGCGAACTTCCTCCCGGTGGATGAGGCCGGCAATGGTCGGGTCGGATTCGGCCAAATCGCGGCGATGAAACCCAAAATCGGGAGCAGTCGAGGGCATTCGGCTAGTTTACTTCCCCGCCGACACCTTGATTTGCCGGACCTCTTCGAGGACCGTCTCAAGGGACCTTCGCGAGGATTGCGGCGTGACGATCTCAAGGGGCTGACCACCAAGAATCTGGTTGACGAAGTACTGAATCTCGAGGAAATAGCCCCCGAGATCGCTGATGTTGCCGCCGCCCGTTGCTTCCATCTTCGCGAATTCAGGCACCACGGGTTCCTTGCCATCCTCGTAGATGGTCAGAGGCCCTGAATCCATCATCGCAGCCCCGCGCTCAAAGATCGCCCGGAAGGCATGCTTGAACGGCGCGGTCGCGGGCAGGTTCCATCCGCCTTCGGCGTGGAGTACGACGTCGCCAAACTTGAAGGTCGTGAATGCATGGCTCGCGCCTCGGTCATCGACCGATCCAAGCGAGTAGATCGAGTCGTAGTCGCCGAGCAGATAATGGGCGAAGTCGGTGTCGTGGATGTGCATGTCCATGACCCCGCCGCCGGCTTTGGCCTCATCCGATTGCCAATTGTCGCTCGCCCAGAAGGGGAACGCGCCGAATCGAAGCAGGTTGACGGAGAGAAGTTTGCCAAGGTGCTCGGAATCGACCAGTCGCTTCAGATAGGCATATTCAGGCCAGAAGCGAATGCAGTGGCCGATCATGAGTTGGACATTGGCGTCGGCGCAGGCCGCAATCATGGCATCGGCGTCTTCGAGATTCAGAGCCATCGGCTTTTCGCAGAAGACATGCTTGCCGAGTTTCGCGGCGGCGATCGCATGTTGGCTATGAAGGTAGGTCGGGAGGCAGATATCGATGACGTCTGCGCCGCTGACTTCGGCCATCTCTTCGAGCGATCCGTAGACCTTGCAACCAAATTCAGCAGCGAATTTCTCCGCCACTTCAGGCTTCAGGTCGACACAGCCGACAAGTTCCGCATTCGGAAGCGCGGAGTAAACATTTGCGTGCATCCGGCCCATGAAGCCGCATCCAACCAGTCCAATTTTCAGCACACGAGAGCTTGGCACACTCACCAGGGCTTTTTCGCCTTTGTCGGGGAGCAATTCCTACAGAAAACGGACAAAACGATGGGTGAAACCAGGCGTCAAATCCTTGATAGCGAAGACTCGGAATGTGATTTCACGCACTTTTGTTCGGAATCGGACGGAATCATGCTCTGAAGTCCCAGTCGAGGGGGATGCAGCATGGGAAGCTGGGCTAAAATAGCATGTGGAAGGTATTGCAGGAAAGCCATGGATCGGCTGACTAAAAAACCAATCGGAGTACTCGCTCTTGCCATGTTGCCATGGGCAACAATGGCGCAGTCCTCGGTACCCATTTCCCCATTCAATCTCGACAACAAGAAGACCGATGTCCAGGTCGAGCTTGGCGGAACTTCCACAATTGACCTGATCACGCTGAAGGGTACAAACCCGGGTGTTCCCCTTCGCTTCGGTGCCATCTTCCCCGGTTCTGAGCGCGTTCAGTTGGGAAGCCAGATTCTCGTCCGGGGCCAGGATTACACCGTTGACAACGCAGCGGGCGTGATCTATCTCATGCGCGCGGTCAAGCCGGGTGACATGCTCTCAGTGGCTTACCGATACGGGGCGAAAGTCGATCCGACACTGGATGGTCAGCGCTTCAATGGCATCGCGGGCTTCAAATTCGACGTCGCGCCCGGCGCGATGAAGATGATGATCGGCATGGGCATGACCGAGAGAGCCGCCGACGGCCGAGTCATTTCCTCGAACATTTACGGACTCAACAACAGCTTCAACCTCGGACAGAAGTCCAAGCTATCGGGTCTATTCCTTGTAGGGGATCGACAAAAGACAAGTAACCAAGCTGGCCTTGCGATGAAGGGCGACACCGGGGGGACCGCGAGTTCGCAGGAGGAAGGCAAGTCGAAGCTGATTCTTCAGCAGTTCAACACGGCGCTACTGGGCGGATCAATCACAGCGGACTTCCAAGAGGCCAGCTCCAATTTTGCTGGATTCAACTCTCTGCGAGAATCGGGGGTCTCGGAAGCGAAGATCAACGAACTTACTCGTGAGCGCGGATTGACCCGCCAAGGCCTTTCGATGAATGGCCTCAAACTTGGTAGTGGCCTCGGTTTCAGCAGTGCCTTCAAGAACATCGGCGATGGCGATGCCGGGATCAACTGGCGAAGCTATGGCCTCAAGAGTGGCGACCCGTCCAAGAAGGGCTTTAGCCTGGATTACTCATCGCAGAACGTCGACTCGAATTTCAACCGATTCCGCGACATAACCGAGGCTGACCGCGAGCAACTGATGCGTGAGCGCGGCATGATGCGGCAGAACATCTCCGGCGCAATGGCGCAGTCCTTGGGCAAAGTTAGTTTTTCGATGAACACCATCCAAGACAGTGCGACCGGGCAGGACATCAGCCGTCGCGAAGTCGCCTTGGATACGAGCAAGCTCAAGTTCAACGTTGGTGACCAGGATGTATCCAGCGGATTCACTCGCATTGGCTCGCTCCAAGGTCAAGAGCAAGGCATGTATGGCCGTGAAGTCGGACTGCACCGTCAGTGGATGGCACTGGACTCCTCCATTCTTGGCAAGTCCACTCCCTTCAATTTCAAGCAGAGCATTCTGGCTTCAAACAGTGGTGCGTTCACATCGCGCGACGCGGGCGTAAAGACGAGTTCGTTCTCGCTTCAGCACACATCGCGTGGCAGCGACAGTGGCTTTGGATCGCTCGGCTCCATGACGGAGCCCGAGATTGGGGCAAACATACAGTCGATTGCCGCCATGTACGGTCCAAACGTGGGAATCCGACCCGAGGACCGAGGGTTCTTCCTTCAAGGTGCCGGCATATCTCGCACGTACACTCGCGTAGATGTCAAGCCGTTCCAGGGCTGGAATCTTGGATTCGAGCACCTAAACTTGCAGGGATCGAAGGACGGGGCCAAGGTCGACACGCTCAATCTGGGTAATAAGAACACATCGTTCAGCCTTCGCAGCCAGAACACGGGCAAGGATTTCCGCGAAGTGACGCGGTTGATGCAATTCGAGCGCCAGAGCCTCAGCCCGATCAGCGGCCTTGATCGACTTGACGCAAGTCTGAACATGAACCTTGGCAAGGCCAAGACTCTCAACCTCGCTACGACGTCCGCTACCGTGGCTGGCGATGGTGTCAAGCGCACGACCGCCGCATATCGAGACAACCGGATCGAAGCCACCATCGGCGTCCGCCAAGTCGATTCGGGCATGACCAATGTCAACCAACTGGCCGATCCCGAGCGTGATTTCCTGAACTCCTTGCGAGGATTCAGCCAACGAGACGCCCACATCAAGTGGCAGCTAATGCCGAACTTGAAAGTCGATGCTTCGTATTTCGACGCCGCCAACGGCGATTCGCAAGAAGAGCGTGCCATCCGCAATATGATTCTCGATTGGGCACCCGCGAAGGGCACCACGGTCAATTACACGCACCTTGAGAATCGAAGCAAGGATCCCGTTAGTTCACTATTTGCTCAAGTCGTTGAGAAGATCACGGTCAATAAGGATCTGGGCAAGTACGGTTCGCTGAATCTGCAACGTGAGACCCAGAACTTTGAAGGTCGCAACACGGGCTTGCCCGACATGGATCGGACGTTCCTTTCGTACGAAACCAGAGTCGATAAGCTCACGCGCGTTCGGACCGAACAGACGCTGACGAACTTCGACAACGGTGAAAAGGAGAATATCAACGCGAACACCGTGAGCCGCGAGCTCTCGAAGCAAGCGGGAGTGAGCGTCACCGACACACGCGTCGACCGACAAGGAACCGATCGCGATGAAGTTCGCCGCAACTACGGCTTCTGGATGAACCTTGGCAGTGGCGTGAAGGTCAGCTATGGCTACGCACGGCACCTGAACGGTGAGACTGCGGGCACTCTTACCTCAAGCTTTGGCATCGGCAAGGATACAACCAACTTCAACCCAGACCAAGCGGCGGGCGTGCAGAAAGCCACCGTCGGCGGATACACCCTAGGTGGCGGATACGGCGTGAACCAGTGGCAAGCGGGCGACAGCACTCGAACGCAGGCATTTAGCAATGTCTCTTTCAGCACGGCGAAGCCTCTCCAACTTGGTGCCCTGAAGAACCTCCAGTTCGACATGGGAATGGACACAGCAGCCGATTACGCCGCGTGGATGCGAGAAAGCAAAACCTTCGGCATTGGCGGACAGGTCGGTAACAACAAGTTCAACTACCGCTACGTGGGCATGATGCACCCAAGCGGGTACCGAGGCATCGACCGTTCGTTTAACCTAGAGACAGACCCATCCGACAAGAGATGGCTCAAGGCGAGCTTGTTCTACAAGCTCCGCACCCTGCCTTGGGATGAACAGGTGATGATCCGCAACTTCAACATCACCGCTCGTCCGATCAAGAGCGTCGAGGTCTCCCACCAACTGGTCACGAACCCAGAAGTAGCTCGTGGCGACGTTTTCCTCGGCTCGGTTCCTCAGGCGGCCCGGTCAAACAAGTGGCAGCTAAACTTCAACGGAACGAAGGACACCGCATTCGGCGCAAGTTGGGAAGAGCTGGTCAACGACCAAAACAAGGCAATGACCCGCACTGGCGGAGTTAACCTTTCACTGTTCCAGAAGAGCGGCTCGCCCCTCAAACTGTTCTACGGGCTAGAGCAACTGCAAGGCAACGTCGCCCGACGCACCATGCACCGCTACCACATGCAGTTCGACCAGAAGGCGGGACCCAACCAGATGCTTTCGATCTTCGCGGGCAATGTGAGCTGGGAACACCAGATTTCGGATGGCCAGCTTCGCAATAACTGGACCGTCCGGGTCGACTACCAGGTTCGATTCTAACTAGAGCCATGAGAAAGGTCGCCGCCCTCCGGCCGGGAGATCGCGTAGCGGCCGTGTCCGACTCCTGGGGAGGAGCCGCGACCTTTCCTCATCGATATCAGGCTGGAGTCGATCAAATGCGCGAGGCCTTCGGTCTCGAAGTGGTGCCGATGGCCCACACCTTTCGTGATGCGGACTGGCTTTTGGCCAATCCCGAGGCAAGGGCGCATGACCTCATGCAGGCATTCTCCGATCCGACCATTCGGGGGGTCTTCAGTGTCATTGGAGGCGACGAGTCGATTCGTATCCTTCCCTACTTGGACTTAGACGTCCTTGCGCAAACCCCCAAGGTTTTCATCGGATTCTCCGACACCACGGTCATGCACTTTGCCCTCCTCAAGGCCGGGGTCCCAAGCTTCTACGGGCCGAGCATCATGGCCGGATTTGCGGAGAACGGCGGCATGTTCCCCTACCTAGTTGATTCCGTCCGGGTAAATCTCTTCTCGTCAACGCCCGTTGGCATCGTTTCACCCAACGCCGACACTTGGACGGTCGAGCATTTGGATTGGTCAAACCCTGAGAATCAGCTCAAAATCCGCAAGAGGAATCGCGCGGAACCCTGGCGTTGGATGCAAGGAACCAGCCGCGTCGAGGGGAAGCTGCTGGGCGGTTGCCTGGAAGTCTTGGACTGGCTTCGCGGGTCACTCATTTGGCCATCCCCTGAACAGGGGCGCGGCAGCATCCTCTTCCTCGAAACCTCAGAAGAGAAGCCTAGCCCTGGGGCCGTGGCGAGAATGCTCCGGTCACTTCACGCCGCCGGGATGTTCGAAGAGTGCGCCGCGCTGCTCATGGGCCGCCCCTGCACCGATTCGCCCGAGGCTATGGATGCCCAGGATGCCGCAGTCCTTGGTTTTGTCCGTGATGAACTGCGGAGGCCCGATTTGCCGGTCGTAACCCGGATGGATTTCGGCCACACGAGTCCGGTATTCACGATCCCGCTGGGTGTGCTGGCCGAAATTGATTGCCCAGGCAAAACATTCTCGATTTTGGAGATGGCGGTCACTTCGGAAGATAGGTGATGTCTCCGAGGCCACCAAGTTTCGAAAACTTCACGTGCGTGTCGACGAAACTCAAGTTAATGCCACCGGAATGCCGGTCGATGCAGATTCTGCCAAGCCCACCATCGTTGGCTCCCACACGCACATCGTATTGGTTGGGACAGGTGTTGTTAATCGCGGCCAGGCTCGGCGAAACCCACTCATCAATCCAGATTCCATCAGAAAGCCACTTGGTGGAGGAAGGCTCGATGACCTGACTCTGGTTGCAAAGAGAGCCCTGGGCGGAGTGGCAGTAGAGCCAGCCATTGTACGAGTAGCTACCAAGGTAACGGAATCCTCGCCATGGCAACGAGGCCGATCCCCAGGCATACAAGTCGCTCCCCGAAGAAGCCGACGCCACCGGACAGAGATGTATCGCCGTGTTCTTAATGTAGGCCTCGAACGCTACATTCCATAGGTAGCCCTCCTGAATGACCGCGTAGTCCAAGAACATGTCGTCATGATCGGACGAGTAGAGGACACCGCCGAGCGAGAGCTGGCGCAAGTTGCTCGCGCACGACGTCTTCTTGGCCGCCGCCTTTGCTTGGGCGAAGACTGGGAAGAGAATCGCGGCCAAGATCGCGATGATTGCGATCACCACCAGCAACTCAATCAGTGTAAAGGCGCTTCGCGTTTTCATCTTGCCCACATCTTAAGGCAATTCGTCAGAAACCGTCAAATTTCGTTTACGGAAACGCTGTGACTTGCGAATTGAAGGTGGTGCTCTAGGCTGAAGATCGCCTCTCTCTCATCCGTCGTGAGATGCTTCACCACATCTTCGTCAGCGAGAACGGCAGTTTTGAAGTCTTCACCGGCCCAGGACTTGGCCGCATTTCTTTGGGCAACCTTGTAAGCATCGGCCCGGCTCATGCCCTTGCCGACCAAGGCGACCATAAGATGCTCGCTGAACACAAGATCGCCCATGAGGCGCAAGTTCTGAGCCATGCGCTCGGGGAAAATCTGGAGACCCGAGAGAATCGAAGTCATGCGGTTGAGCATGAAGTCGGCCAGGTGGCAGGAATCCGGGAAGATGATGCGTTCCAGAGACGAGTTCGTAAGGTCGCGCTCATGCCAGGTGGCGACGCTTTCGAGCATGGCGTGGGCATTGGCCCGTAGCAGCCGGGCGAGGCCGCAGACGGTTTCGCTGTTCCAAGGGTTTCGCTTGTGAGGCATCGCGCTGCTGCCGGTTTGGCCCTTAGCGAAGCCCTCTTGGACCTCAAGAATCTCGGTGCGCTGCAGGTTTCGGAGTTCCGTCGCGATCCGCTCCAGACC
>JBMOJD010000030.1:0-34972 GCA_049317025.1 Fimbriimonas sp.
GGCGACGTATATCAACCGCATCCGGGCTCGGATTCGCGCTTGTTGTGGCAAGCATCTGGAACAGTATCGGAGCTAAGCTTCCCGGATTAGGGCTGCTGCTGACGGATGTCATCTATCCGGTTCTTACTTAACCCAACCGGTCGCGGTCGATGGTTCCAGAACCCTCATCCCCGCCCTTCTCCCTGCACCGGAGCGCAAGGAGAAGGGAACTACCGACGCGGGCACAAACCATCCCGCGCCTACCTCCCCTCTGAACGTTGAATGGAAGAACAAACACTTGACATCCAAACATCGAAACTTCTCCCTACAGCGCAGAAACATCGCCGTAAGGAGAAGGGAGTCTGCAAGCCTTCACTCTTAGTCTTCTTCGTACTTCAGGCAAGATTCGTTGTTAGGAGATAGGGTAGCAAGTCTCGTTGGTTCAGTTGCTTTCGTCAGTACGCAGTATTTCGGAACCATCTTCCTTGCACTAAACGATGCTGCCTAACTCGACTGCTTCGCCTTCTTCTTCTGGCTCGGCTTTCTTCTCGGAGTTGAATTGCTCCAGGTAGAGCCTTGAGTAGAGGCCGCCTTGGGTCACCAACTCGTCGTGGCGACCGCGCTCTACTATTTGGCCCTTTTCTAGGACGAGGATTTGGTCGGCGGCGAGGATTGTGGAGAGGCGGTGGGCGATTGCGAAGGTCGTTCGGCCTTTCATTAGGTCACCGAGCGAGCGCTGGATCAGCCTCTCGGAGTGGGTGTCTAGCGCCGAAGTAGCCTCATCAAGGATGAGGATTCGGGGGTCTTTTAGGATTGCGCGGGCGATAGCCAGGCGCTGCTTTTCTCCGCCAGAAAGCTTGTAGCCGCGTTCGCCAACGATGGTTTCGTAGCCTTCGGGCAGCCTGGAGATGTGGTCGTGGATCGCGGCCAATTTGCAGGCTTCAATCATTTCGGTCTCGGTGGCTTCGGGCTTGGCGACGCGGAGGTTTTCGGCGATGGTTGTGTGCAGCAGATAGGTCTCTTGCGTTACGGTCGCGACCATCATGCCAAGGCTTTGCTGTTTGATGTCTCGCACGTTGCGTCCATCGACGAGCACGTTGCCCGAATCCGCGTCGTAGAGCCGGGGGATGAGATAGGTGAGCGTTGTCTTACCCGCGCCGGAGGGGCCGACGAGGGCGACGAGCTGGCCTGGTTCGGCGACAAAGCTCAGGTCGTGGAGCGTGTCGCGATCCGAATCGGGTTCGTACTTGAATCCGACGTTTTGGAACTCGACTCGGCCGAGGACATCCGCGGGGCGGAGGTCAATGGCGTTCGGCGAATCGACCACGTCGCGGGGCATGTCGAGGTACTCGAAGATGCGGTCGAAGAGGGCGAAGGAGCTCATGATCTCGACCTGGGCGCTGAGGAGGCCCGTCATCGGGAAGAAGAGCCGAGCCTGGAGGCCCGTGAAGGCCACCAACATGCCGACCGTCACGCGCGGATCGCCGTTCTGGATCAGCAACCAACCGGCGAGCCAGAAAACCAGCGCGGGCGCCATCTGGGTGATGAGCCGGATGATGCCGAAGAAGAGGTACTGGATCAGCGCGCTCTTCACCTGCCAGCCCGCGAGGGCTTGGTTTTCGACCTCGAATTTGGCGTTCAGGAGGTCCAAGCGACCGGTGGTTTTGGTGAGCAGGATGCCGGAGACCGAGAGGGTCTCTTGCATCATTGAGTTCAGCTCGGCGGTCTGCTCTTGGGTGCCGGTGCGGACTTTGCGGGCGAATTCGCCAATCCACCGGCCCGCGGTCACGAAGAAGGGGACCATTCCGATGGAGAGCAAGGTCAGCCGCCAGTCAAGGTAGATCATCGCCACTAGGGTGGAGATGACGATGCCGATATTTGAGACTTGGTCGGTTATGGTGTTGCTGACCACGTTCTGGACACCAGCGACGTCGTTGATGAGGCGAGTTTGGATCTCGCCCGTTCGCGTCGAGGTGAAGAATCTTAGCGACATGCCCTGCAGGTGTCCGAACAAGCCTCCACGCAGGTCACACATGATCTTTTGCCCGATGATCACGCTCCAGTAGCCATAGAGAAGAGTCGTGCCCGCTCCGGCCAAGACGGCCAAGATCGTGTAAAGCGAATAGTGCGCGACCACGTCCATGTTTTTGGCCTGGAGGCCCTGGTCGATGACAACTTTGACCAAAAGCGGCGGCACGATGCCGAGGACCACGCCGGCAATCACGGCGATCATGGTCTTGATAACGGCAGGCTTGTGGGGGGCAAAGAGGCCGAGCACTCGCTTGAACGAGGTGCGTGGTGGGGCTTTCTTGGGAGATTCGCTTGGATTGGACACTATGTTCTGCTTACCCGAATGCCGTCGCGGCATGCGAGGATTCCCGCTTGGGAGTGATGGATTGGGGCGCCGGATCGCATGTCAGTGGGAACCTGTAGCCTCAATGAATTCGCGCGACGCGGAACCCCTCCCCCACGGTTCCCCCTGCGCCGGAGCGCAAGGGGCACCATCTCGGAGGAGTTGGCGCAGATGCGAGGACGATCAGGCCAGTGGGTCTGCTTCTGCGTCGGAGCTCATTGGGAACCATCTTGGAATGCGGTTGCACGATTAGGCGAACGTTCGGGATATGATGGGGTCATGCTGTTGGCTACAAGTTTGTCGTTCCTGGTCGCCGTTGCCGGAACACCCTCGGCCCTTCCTTCGCCAGCGTTGGCGAAATCTCCTGAGTTCATCGTGAGCGTCCAGGCTTGGACTTTCAACCGGTATTCCGCGATCCAGGCGGTTCGGTTGGCTTCGCAGGCAGGGGCCAAGGCGATGGAGTTCTTCCCGGGCCAAGAGGTTGGGGCGGAGATTCCCGGTGTTCGGTTGGGGCCGGATATGTCGGATGAGCAAACGGCCAAGTTTAAGGCGATTTTGGATGCGAACGGCGTCCGCGCGGTTGCCTACGGAGTCACGGGAATCGACAAGGACGAGGCCAAGGCCCGAAAGCTGTTCCGCTGGGCGAAGTCGCTCGGCATCGGCATTATCAACACGGAATCGGTGGATGCCCTTGACACGATGGAGAAGATGGTCAAGGAGTTCGATATGAAAGTCGGATTCCACAACCACCCCAAGAACAGCGACCCGAATTACAAGGTTTGGGACCCGAACTATGTTCTTTCGATCGTCAAGAACCGCGACAAGCGCATTGGCTCGTGTGCTGACACTGGCCACTGGGTTCGATCTGGCATCAAGCCAGTCGATGCCCTCAAGATTCTTCGTGGTCGCGTGGTCTCCAGCCACCTGAAGGACCTGAACGTTTTCGCTCCGGGTGGGCATGACGTGCCGTACGGGACGGGCGTTTCCGATGTGGTCGCAATTCTGAGCGAGTACACCAACGTCGGCATGAACGGGTCGGTTTCGGTTGAATACGAACACGACACGCCGAACCTCCAGGTCGAGGTCGGCCAGTGCCTCGGATTCATGAATGCTTTTGTGAAGCTTCACAGCAAATAGTTTACGTTTGGGCCAAGGAAACCATCCTTGGCCCAAGATCGCCGACACAAAGGGTTGTTTTCGATTGGCGATTTGGGTATCATTTGGTGTTCGAGACCTGCGGGTCCCGTCCGAGACTCCTTATGGCGACCTACCGAGGAAGAAAGAACGATATCTGCCGCATTGTTGGCTTTAACATCTGGGGCCAGGCAAAGTGCCCGAGTACCAAGCGCCCATACCCGCTTGGCCAGCACGGTCCTAACCTGAAGGACCGTCGACAATCGGAGTACGGCGAACAGCTGCTGGCGAAGCAGGTGATTCGACGCTACTACAACATGTTGGAGAAGCAGTTCGCCAACACGTTCCACAAGGCCCAGCGAATGAGCGGCAACACCAGCCTCAACTTCCTGCGACTTCTGGAGCTTCGACTCGCGACCACCGTGTGGCGACTCGGATACGCGCGAACGATTTTCCAAGCCCGACAGATGGTTAGCCACTGCCACATCACGGTCAATGGCCGCGTGGTGAACATCGCCAGCTACCAGCTTAAGGTTGGCGATATCGTCGAGGTTCGCGACCGCGAGCAGAGCCGATCCATGGCCCGCAACAACCACTTTGAGGGTGCGGCGGTTCCGGCTTACATCGAGGCGAACGTTCAGGCCTTCCAAGGCAAGATCATCTCGCTGCCCGAGCGCGAAGACTTCCCCAAGTTCTTCCAAGAGCAGCAAGTCGTCGAATTCTACGCCCGTTGATTCTGGGTCTCACTCGGTCAAAGCGGCTTCATCCATTCGGATGGAGCCGCTTTTTTCGTATTGAGCTGGTTGAAATTGGAGCCAATTCGGCCATGATGGAACTAACTGCCGTCTTCGAGCGGAATTGATGTCCATGAGAATCATCCAACGCCTTGCCTTTTCAGTGGTCCTCCTCGGGGCCGCTCTCAACGTTTTTGCCCAAACCGCTGATCCCCTTGCTGGGCTCAAGGAGCTTGACGCTTACCAGCAGAAGCAGTTTGAAGACGCCCGCACGAGCGGCAAACGGGTGGACTTCAACGCGCTCCAGACCGAGCTGAAGAACAAGGCTCTTGCCATGGTCAAGGGCTTGGATATCAAGAAGATTGATCCCAAGAACGCTTACAACTGGGCTCAGCTCTTTGCCCGCGCGGACCTGAACAAGGAAACCTGCGCGCTTGCCGAAGCCTACATCAAGAAGGCAAATCCTTCGGCAGCGGACAAGTTCGATGCCCAGATGCTGATGCTCACCGCTTGCAATGAGATGAAGGAGGCCGGGATGCTCGCCGAGAACCTCCCGAACGTCGTGCCGACCGATGATGCTCGCGCCGCGAACCTCGCGATGATGGGGTCGTATTTCACCGAAGTCATCCAAACGGCGCAAGGCCCGAAGAAGGCGTTGAAGGCGCTGGATGCGGTCGAGAAGAATCTGCCGACCTTCACAGACACGAGTGCACAAGGCAAGACTCGGGCGGCCAGCGCCAAGTTCAGCATCGTGGATCGCCGAGCGGAGCTTCTTGTCGCGGACAAGCGCAAGGATGAGGCCATCCGGGTGCTGAAGGACTTCAGTGCGACCCTGGATGCCAACTCACCGATTCTGCGCACCGTGAAGGGATCAACCACCCGGTTGGAAATGCTGGACCGAGCGGCTCCGACCTTCGCGACCGAGCGCGGTTACGGCGAGTTTGCGGGAATCGAATCCCTCAAGGGCAAGGTTGTCCTCGTGGACTTCTTTGCGCACTGGTGCGGGCCTTGCATCGCCGCCTTCCCTGAGATGAAGGAACTCTTGAAGGAACTTCAGCCCAAGGGATTGGAGATCATTGGGTTCACGACGTACTACGGCTACTACAAGGCGGAGAACCGCGAGAAGCGAGACATGCCCAAGGACGTCGAGTTCGCGAAGATGAAGGACTTCATCGCTGAGCAAACGTTGCCTTGGCCGGTGGTCTATGGCGAGCGATCCGTGTTCGAGACTTACGGCGTCACGGGCATTCCTCACGTGGCCGTTATCGACCGCAAGGGTGTTCTGCGCAAGATCAAGATCGGCTACTCGCCTGCTTCATTTGGCGAATTCAAGAAGTTTGTCCAAGAGCTTCTTGACGAGAAGTAAGCATTCGAGTGCGGCGGCTAAGAGCCCTTGGCCGCCGCGTTTCTCTCGTCGAGCAGGAGGCGCCTTGCACTCGTGAGGTTCTTGATCGCCTCACCGAGATTGATTCGAGATTCGGTGATAGAGTCTTCGTCTCCATCCTTCAGATAGAGGGCAAAATCTCCCATTGATTGGGCGAGCAGCGACCACGCCAAGGCGCGCGGAAGATGCGATTTCTTGTTTGCGTCCGGTGCGGTGATCTCTCGCACGAGGCTCCCAGTGGCGGCGACGATCTTGGCGATCTGGGTGTTTTGGGCCGCGACCTCGGGATCGGCGCGGCGCACGATGGCGCGCTGGTGAAGCGTACGAATTCGCTCGGCCAATAACGCTGCGCTTTCGTCCAATATCTGCCCGACCCGGGCGTATTGCGCACCCGTGAGGACTAGACTTCCCTTTGCATCCGCCCGGCCCTCAAGCGCGTTGGCCAGTCGGCCAAGCAGGGCGACGTCGGCGGCATCGGTGGGCCGGGCTTCCATCGCGGCCAGATGCGAAAGTGCGATCTTGGGCTCGCCCCGCATGAGGGCAATCTGGCTTAGCAACAAGCGCACTTCGGGATCTTTGGGGCTGCGGATCACCGCCTCGGACAGTTCAGTTTGGGCAAGAGGAAGCTCTCCGAGGTCCAATGCTGCCCGAGCCGCGCGGACCCGTAGGTCGATCCGATCTGGGAAGAGCTGGGCCGCGCCTTGGGCTGCATCGATTGCTTCGAACCCCATTTTGGCCCCGATGAGAGTGTCGACATACAACACCCGACGATCCAGGTCGAGCGGAGTGGCATCGATTTCGGACCGGAGGAACGAGAGGGCGCGCGCGATATCTCCCGCCTTCACGAACCCGGAAACTGCCTTTTCGACATCGGCAAACGGGGTCGCGACCTCGAAGGGCCTTGTGCGGGCGGTCTGGCTGACGGTTGGCGCTGGCCTCGTCGTGGGGGCTAACTGCCCGGGGTCAACCGTGGGGGTCTCTACCTTCGACCGGGCGGCAAGCGACTTCCACGGCCCGGCGTCGAGCACGAGGTAGGTCGTTCGCGCGACCGTCCGAGCATTGTTATTGGCGTCGAAGGCCGTTCCGCTTGAGGCGGGAAACGTCCGTTTGTCGCTCCAGATTTCTTTGGGGCCACGGTAAAGACGGCCAACAAAGGCGATGCCGCCGCCGCTCACGATTCGGTCGCCGACCTTGCCTTCGGGGGCCTTATCGTCGGGAATCGAGCGAACGGATTCGACGACCAAGAGGAAATCCGCCTTTAGCTCCTTGGCGATTGCTTTCGCTTCTTCGAGGGACGGCACCTCGGGGGCTTTCTTGAGCTGGCCTTTCTCAAGGGCGGTGCGAAAGATGGGGTCGGATGGGCCGTAGACCACGGGAACGACCTTTCCGACTCCGTCCATCTCGTTGGCGAGGAAGTTGTCAATCCGGACGTTTAGGTCCACATCGTCCCGATTTGGCTTCGCCAGGGTTTGGAGAATCAGGCATCGCGGCCCGCTTCTACCATCCTGGATGGGCAGACCGGCGGGCGGAGGCATTAGGAGTCCGAGGGCCACCACCCACATGGTCGGCATGGCCCCCGGCATCCTTACGCGCCACCCGTCAGGTTCTGGAGGGCGGCTTTACTGGATTCAAGGGCGCGCTGCTTGCTGGTGGCACCCTTCGAGACGGCAATTTCGAGGGCTTGAACAGCCCGAGAGTAGGCCGAAACGGCGTCGTCTTTACGCCCCAAACGCTCGTACACCATTCCCAGCCTCTGGTTGACAAGCCCAGTATCGGCACCGGCTCGCAGAGAACGTTCGTAGGTTGCCGCAGCGGCGGCGAAGTTGCCAGTTTCGTACTGGCTGCGGGCCGTTCGCAAGAGGGCCTCGACGCCATTGGCATTTGTTCCTAGGTCGGCACTGCCACCAACCACTCGCTTTGAATTCGAGGATTCTCGGATGTCGATCAGTCCGGGGTCGGCTTCCCCACCGCCCTGCTCCCTTGAGCCACGGTCAACCGTCGGTTCTGGATCGGGCCCTTGTTGCTTTGGCGGCGTCACCGGATCTCTCTTCTCGGCCGTCGGTGGTGTGATCGGTTCCTTGCTTTCGCCCGGTAAGGGCAACTCGCCCGTGATCTCTCCGGTCGGAACGACCGGGCGAAGCATGTAGCCAGCAGGGGCCTCGGGAAGGCCGGTTCGGGCAGCGTTTCGATTGTCATCTTGTCGAATCGCCGCGGTATCGCCCGGTTCGGCCCGATTGAAGTTCGGCTTCGGTCCGGCCTGGGCGGGCTGCGGGTTCACTTGATCTTGTCCGTAGAGTTCCGCTCCCGATGCCACGGGCGTGAAGTTGTTGGCGGTCACCGGAGCCTGCTGACGATTCATGAGGGCGGCCCCGAGGGCACCGAGGCACACCACGACCGCTACGGCGGCAATCGCGGCCACGGCCGCGAGCTTTCGGTCGCCGGTCTGGGCGGGAGCACCCTTGACGATCAGGTTGCGGAGTTGATTAAGCTTGATGCGGTCCAGGGCCGAATCCGGACTGAGGGCAACGACCTTCTCGTAAGCTTCGATCGCCTCGGCGATTTCTTTGCGCCGCTCGTGGCACATGCCTTTGAGCGAGAGTGCGGCGACGCTGCTCGGGTTGGAGAGGATTGCGCTTTCGGCCACGGCGGCCGCTTCATCGGTCCGGCCTTCGTTGAAGGCGTGGACGCCGTCGGCGATGAGCTTATCCAGGCGGACCTGCGCCTCTTGGACGTCGGCTTCGGGCAAAGAAGTGCCGCATTTCCGGCAGAAAACACTGTCTAAGCTATTCAGGGTTTGGCAATGTTTGCAGGTGACCATACAGACTCCGCAGCAGACTCATTGTACCAACGTGGCCAAAGGTCCCATTCGTTCGGTCGAAGGTTAAGGCTCTTAACCTCTATTGGGCCATTTTTGTGATTCTGATCACAGCCGGTGAATCAGACTGAGTCTAAAGACGTTTTCACCCTTGGCAATGTGTTGAACGCGTTGACCAAGAAAGGCGACACTACGAGGTGTATGGGCTTTTCGCTGACTCTACTGGGAATGCTGGGTGTTGGTAGCTTCCTCGCCGGATTACCGACCCCAGCTCCTGGCTTGCCGCAAGGGAGCGGCATTCAAACCAACGCGATCTGGATCGAAGGTGAGGCACCTTCTTCCTTTTCGATTGAACCGAGCTTCGGCGGCACTTCGCACCCCGAGTATCTTTCTGGGGCAAAGTGGCTCACTATCGGTATCGATGGTCCCCAAGTCGACGGCAAAGTGCCTGGTCCGGCCGCCGAACTGACCTACAAGTTTACTGCTTCTGATTCTAAGCAAAGGCAGCTTTGGGCCCGCCTTGGGTTCGAGCAAGCTCGATCGCCGTTCGATTGGAAACTGGACGACGGCCCTTGGAATTCGATTGCGCCCACCCAGTTCAATGTCGATACGATGGAGCTGGACACCTGGACCGAGGTTGGCTGGCTCCAGCTTGGCAACGTCCAGGTGAGCGCGGGCGAACACACGCTCAGTTTCCGAATTCGCAAAACTAAGAACGAGAAGGGCGAGACAGACCGCCTTCTCTTTGGCCTTGATGCCATCGCCTTGACCGACGGCAACCTTCTGCCGAACTCAAAGTTCAAACCGGGTGAATATCGCGGTGACCCCGCCGATGCGGCGGCGGCGGCAAAGGTCTTTGAGGTTCCCTTGCCCAAGGGGGCGGCGAGAGCAGAAGTCCCGCTGGCGGGTCTCTGGCAGATTGCTCGCCACGATGAGAACGAGCCGAAGAACATCGGCACGCCGTTGACGAGCCTCCCGAGCCAACCGATCTGGACCGGCATTGCGGTGCCCGGCGATAAGGCGGTGCTGCGGCACGACCTCATCTTCGCTCACCGGGTCTGGTATCGAACTCGCATCAATGTTCCGGCGGGGTTGGAGGGGCGCTCATTCCACCTCGATTTCCCGGGCAACAGCCTGAACACGACTGTTTTCGTCAATGGAGTCTTTTGTGGATTCGAGAAGAACCCCTTCGTCAAGTTCCAGATTGATATCACCAAGGGCGTCCGGCCCGGCATCAATGAGGTTTGGGTCGGTATCCGTGATTCTTGGTACGCCTGGTCGGAGAATCCGACGAAGACCTCGAAGCTTCGCGGGGCCTTCAACATTCCCCGGGGCATGATTGAGCGCGGGGGATTCATGCAGCTCGCCTACCCGATCTGGGGGCACTTCGAATCGGGCATCCTTGGCACTCCCACTTTGGTGGTCGCGGGCGCGACCAAGACCACGGACGTCTTTGTTCAGCCCTCGGTTGCGGACAAGAAGCTGGTGGTGGACGTTTCGGTTTCGAACCCGAGTTCAGCGCCATTCGAGGGAGAATTGCGACTGGAAGCTCAGGGCAAGAATGGGGTTGTCTTCCCTGCTCAGAAAATGGCGCTCGCTCCCGGTGAATCCAAGACGGTGCGGGCGGGCGGTGCCTGGGCCAATCCCGAACTTTGGTGGCCGGATCGCCCGACGCTTTACACTCTGCGCACGACTTTGGTGGCCGACGGCAAAGAGGTCGATATCCACGACCAGCCTTTTGGATTCCGCGAGTGGTCGTCGCGGGGCAAGGATTTTCTGCTTAACGGTGTCGTTTGGCGAGTCTGGGGCGATTGCCACACGGCCTCAACTCCAGAGCAATGGCTGGCGCAGTATCGGCAAACCAACCAGCGCATGATGCGCTTCTGGGACACGCAGTGGATGGGGATGACGCCGGACAAGGCCCTTAGCTGGTTTGATCGAAATGGCGTTGTGGTGCGGCGTTCGGGAATGCTCGACGGCCAGGCCATCGGGTACTCAGCGATCGAAACCGATCCGGATTTGCGCCAACTCAACGGCTCGGAAGTGAAGCTGGACCTGATGCGGAACTGGAAGGATCAGATGGTCGCCCAGGTGAAGGCGGAGCGCAACCATCCTTCGATCATGCTCTGGTCGCTGGAAAACGAGTGGCTTTACATCAATTGCATCAACCTCTACGGCAACCTCATGGACGAGTTTGAGCGGGAGGTGACGGCTGTTTCCAAGGCGGTGTTGGCGACTGACCCGACACGACTCACGATGACGGACGGGGGCGGCGCGAACAAGGACCAGTCGATGCCCGTTCACGGAAATCACTACGTCTACGACCCAAACAGCACCCGATATCCGGCCCTGGCATATGAAGCCAACCCGGACGGGGGTGGCCGGGGACGATGGCAATGGGACCAGAAGCGGCCACGTTTCATTGGCGAGGATTTCTTTGCCAATGGGATCAACCCGTTTGACTATGCGCTTTATGGTGGCGAGGCCACTTTCCAAGGTAAAGCGGCTTCGCGGGAGGCGGCGGGGCGCATCTATCGTATGCTAACCGAGGGCTATCGATGGGCCGGTTATGGCGGATGGCACCTTTGGATGGGTCAGGAGAGCGCGGTTAATCAGTACGGCTCGAACCCTTGGGTGGCGGCCTTCATCAAGGAGCAAGATTCCACTTTTGGGGCGGGCGAGAGTGTGGCCCGGACGGCCGGGGTCTTCAATGACTCGCGGTTTGGCGCTCCGATTAAGTTCAGCTGGACGCTCTCGCTTGGAGCGAAAATGTTGGCGAAGGAGGACCGAACGCTGAACATTCCTGCTGGCCAAGATCAGCGCTTTGCGATCCGGCTACCTATGCCTGTCGTCGCTACTCGGCAAGACTTGACTTTGCGTCTCAAGCTTTCACAGAACGGCAAGGAAGTCTTTGCTGATGCCAAGACGCTGAGCGTTTTGCCTGCTCGGGCGGCTCTTGTCGGTCCTCAGCCGCTGCCCGCATTGGGGGCAAAAAACCTCGTTGTCTGGGATCCTTCGGGCAAGGTCGGGGCCTTTCTTCGGTCGCAAGCTGTTGGTTTCCGTCCAATTTCGAGCCTGGCGGGAGTGGACGCGGCTACGCTTGTTCTGGTGGTCGGGCCGAATGCCTTGGATGAGCAAGAGGGGGCGCGGAGCAGGCTGGCGGCGCTCGCTGAGCAGGGCAAGCGGATCATTGTCCTTGAGCAAGCCAACCCCGTGCGGTACCAGGGCCTGCCGGCCGAGATGGAGGTTGCTAAGAACGAGGGGCGGATCGCTTACCTTGAGGATGCTTCTCATCCTGCGCTTCGCGGCCTGACGGACCGGGATTTTTACACTTGGGGGGCGGACCAGGTGGTGTATCGGAATGCGTATTTGAAGCCGATTCGGGGGGCCAAGTCGCTGATTCAGTGCGAGCCCCGGCTTGCGAACAGTGCCCTCAGCGAGGTCCCGGTTGGGCAAGGGTTGATGCTTCTTTGTCAGATTCGGGTTGGCGAGAAGCTCGCTTCGAGCGCGGTGGCGCGGCAGTTGCTCGTCAATCTGCTCGGGTACTCAGCTCGGTACAAGCTCACTTACCGACCGGTGACTTTGATCGCGGGGAACGATTTGGGCTTGAGTCGGGCGGTTGAAACTGCCGGTGTGCGGCATTCGAAGTCGGAGAATCTGGTGGCCGCGCTGAGCCTTCCTGGGGAGCAAACCCTGGTGGTGACAGGCACGCCCGCGCATCTGCGTACGCTGAGTGAGCAGAAGGCGAAGGTGGATGCGTTCGTGAAGCAGGGCGGTTGGATTCTGCTCTCTGGCCTTGAGCCGAGCGGGCTGGCCGACTTCAACCGGCTCGTGGGCTTCAACCACATGATCCGGCCTTTCCGGCGGGAGCGCGTGTCGTTTCCGGCCCGGCGGCATCCGTTGACGGCGGGACTCTCGGCGGGCGACATCGTGATGCAATCGGGCCGGGCGATCAATGGGTTTACGTCAGACGTGTATGCGGCTTCGGATGTCTTCAGCTATGTGGTGGATACGGACGATATTGCGCCGTTTGCCAAGTTTCCTGCGCCTAAGTATTTTGGTTACGACAGCCCGGACAATGACCACGATCCGCTGAATATGGTGAATGGGTTTGTCTCGTCGGACGGCTGGCAGTACATTTTCTCGATCAACCACATGACCGCGCCCACGCAGTTCGACCTGAGTTGGCCGACTCCTCAGAAGGTTCGCGAGATTGAGTGGACGGGGAATGCGTTCTACGATCGGGTGACGAAGTTGGATGTGAGCTTTGATGGCGGAGCGCTCTTGCGGCTGGATGTTCAGCCGAACAATGAGCCCCAGCGGTTGGCGATTGCTCCGGCTCGCACGGGCACGAAACTCAGCCTGAAGTTGGCCGAATGGCAGACTGTGGGAACGGTTCCCGTGGTCGGGGTCGATAATCTGCGCCTGTTTGCCGACCGACCGGCGAACTTTGCCTCCCAGGTCCAGCCATTGCTGAATATTGGAGCCTTAGTCGCCTATCCTCGCGGCAAGGGGGGCATTGTTCTGTCCAACATTCTGTTCCAAGAGCGGGAGTCGGTGCCGGAGAACGCCCTGAAGAAGACCCGAATCTTGGCGAGCATCTTGCGCAATCTGAAAGCGCCTTTCGCGGGGGCCGCGAGTGTGATTGCGGGGTCGGCGCTGACTTACACCAGCATCGACCTGAGTAAGCGGGCGAACCAGTATCGCGACGAGCGCGGGTGGTTTGGCGACAAGAACTTTACGTTCAAGGATATGCCCAAGGGGCGGCAAGAGTTCGCGGGGGTGCCATACCTGATCTATGAGTTCCCGACCTCGCCGGTGCCGACCGCGATCATGCTGGGCGGGCCGGGGATTCCGAATAACCTGTCGGAGTCGGTGGATGGGATCACGGTTGGGGTCAAGGCGGACGCTTTGTTCTTCCTCCAGGCATTTCGGGTGGATGCTGGTTTGGCAGATTGGGAAGTGCGGGAGAAACGACAGTACGAGGTCGCCAAGTACGTGGTCGAGTATGCCGATGGTCAGACGGTTGAAGTGCCTCTGATCCAGGGTGCTGATGTAGCGAATTACCGCCAGGAGAATCCTTCGTCGATTCCCGGTTCGCAGGTTGCGTGGGTCCATCCGTTCGCGGGGACCAAGGAGTTCGGCGTGGCGTATGCGAAGCAGTGGAACAACCCCCGTCAGGAGGTTGTGATTCGGCAGGTCAGCCTGCGTTACGGCAAGGATCGTCGGGGCGTGCCTGCCTTGTTGGCACTCACGGCCGCGAAGCGCGCCAAGTAAACTAGCGGGCATGCAGTTTCGAATTGAGAAGGACAGTTTGGGCGAGGTTTCCGTTCCGGCCCAGGCGTATTGGGGCTCGCAGGCCGAGCGGAGTCGGCAGCTCTTTCAGATCAGTGGCCTGACCCAGAATCCGCGGATGATCGATGCGTACATCCTCCTGAAGAAGGCTTGTGCGCAGGCGAACACGGAGCTTGGGCTCCTGGATGCTGCCATTGGCAACGCGATGATTCAGGCGGCGGATGACATTCTGGCAGGCGGTTTGCGCGACCAGTTCCCGGTGGATGTGTTCCACATGGGGGCGGGCACGAGCCTCAACATGAACTGCAACGAGGTCCTGGCCAATCGGGCCGAAGAGATTCTCGGTGGCACGCTTGGCGAGTACAAGCTGGTCAATCCGAACGACCACCCGAACTACGGGCAGTCGACAAACGACACGTTCCCCAGCGCGATGCGCATCATGGCACGGCTGATGTTGGAAGATCTTTTTGTGGCTGTCGACGAGCTGGCTGATGCCCTTTCGGCGAAGGCAGTCGAGTTCGATGGCATCCTCAAATCGGGTCGGACCCACCTGCAGGATGCGGTGCCGATCCGCCTAGGACAAGAGTTTGCCGCCTACGCACAGGCGGTGCGCAAGAGCCGCCGATGGCTGGAGTATGCGGCGGCTGAGCTCGAAGAGCTCGGCATTGGTGGAAGTGCGGCGGGGACTGGGCTCAACACCCATCCTGACTATCGATTCCTGGTCGTCAAGCACCTCAATGCGGCGACCGGGCTGAACTTCCGGAATGCCGAGGACCTCCGTGAGGCCATGCAAAGCAACCTGGCGATGGCTTCGCTGGCCGCCGGACTCCGGATTCTCTGCTTGGAGCTCACGCGCATCTCGAACGACTTGCGTTTGCTTTGCTCGGGTCCGCTGACGGGCTTTGCCGAGATCACGTTGCCGCCGGTGCAGCCGGGGTCGTCGATCATGCCGGGCAAGATCAACCCGAGCATGGCCGAGAACCTTAACCTGGTGCTGTTCCAGGTGCTTGGCCAATGCCAGACTCTGGACTACAGTGTTCAAGCTGGCCAGCTTGAGCTGAACGTCATGATGCCAGGAATGGCGTTTGCCGGTCAGTTCAGCCTCCAGATTCTCGCAAATACGCTGCGGACCTTCACGGCGAACTGCGTGGTGGGAATCACGGCGGACGCCGAGAGGTGCGCCCACTATGCCGAGACTTCGCCTTCGCTTGCGACGGCCCTGAACGTCTACATTGGCTATCAGGAAGCCTCCAAGGTGGTCAAGCAGGCTCTTGCGGAGAAGAAGACCATTCCTCAGGTTGTGCGCGAGCGCGGACTTTTGGATGAAGAGACCCTCAGTAAGGCTCTTGACCCGGCGCTGTTGACGGAGCCCGGTATTCCCGGCAAGGCGTAAATCTTCGCCGTTGGGCATCGCGAACTCGCGATGCCCAAACCATTTGCGGCTAGCCAATCGACCCAACTTCCTGTAGGATGTAGTTTATGATTGGCAGTTTGTTGGCCCTGCTAGTTCTCTCGGGGCAAGGCGCTACCGAACCGGGCTTTGCCGATGCAGCGGCTCTGACCTTGGCCAGCTTGCCCGCTGAGGCCCGGGTGCAGAGCGGGAGTCCGGTCATTGAGCCTCCCACAATCCCGTCTCCTCGGGTGATGATCCTTCGCTGGGCGTCTTTTGAGATGGGATTCTCGAAGGGGCAGAATACGCTTTTGGCTGGCCTTCGAGACATGCCCTTTGACGGCAACCTTGCCGAGCATGAAGCGGAGATCTCGGCCAGTATTTCTGACTCCTTGACGCCCGCCCAGAGGCGGCGTTGGCGTCAGGTATCGCTCCAGTATGTCGGCCTTGCCGCGCTCGGGATTCCCGCGATTGCCAACGAGGCGGGGGTGCCGGCTCAGCTTTCTCGTCGCATCGCCGCGCGCGGGACGTCCCAGTGGCAAGCCGTCAATCGGCGAATTGCCGACTTGCGATTGCCAGAGGAACCCATTCTCGGGGATCGTTCGACCGATGATGCGCGCAGCACTCGACGACTGAGAAAGTACATCGTGGAGATCGTTCGCGCCCAGATGCTGGAACAACTGGATCGTGAGCTTGCCACTTGGTTATCACCTCCTCAGCTTGCCGCGTGGGCAAAACTCACGGGGGCTGAGTGCGAAAACGTCCGGATGCACGAGGACCTCAAGCCCGCGCCGCTTTTCCCCGACTACCGGCTTCTGAGCGAATCGGCCGTTCGCGCCGCCCTCGGCATCGATCCCGACACGAGCGAGCGCATTCGCGCCACCTTGCGCCGCGCCTCGATGATTCGCAACGATTACATGAATCCGGAGACGGCGAACCGGCAAGTCCAAAAGGTGCGGAGCTATGCCGTCCGATTCCTGTCCGATGCCCAAATCAATCGACTCAAAGAGATCTCATTGCAAACCTACGGCGTCGAGGGGATGCGGAATCCCGAGGTGGCCAAGCTGGTAGGAATGGAGCCGGGCCAAGTCCGAAAGCTGGAGACCTACCTCAGTGGCCTCTATCGCGACGAGCGGATTCGGGATTTTGAGCGAAACCGCGTGAGTCCGCCGCCAGCGGTGCAGGCCCCCAAAATGAGCCAGGACATGCGGGCAAGCATGACTGCGCTTATCGCTGCTCGTGACGCGGCAGTTGCCCAGCAGGAAGCCACTAGCCGCCAGCGCCGCGAGATGGAAGCAAGGATGATCAAGTTCCTCACGCCAGAGCAGCTGTCGCGCTGGCGCGCGGTTCAGGGGCCGACGTTTGAAAACGCGATGAACTTACGCTCGCTCTACATCTTGCAGTAGCGCTTGCTCGAGCTTCGCCCGTTGCCAAAGGGCATCCCATGCCTCGGGTGTCAGCTCGCGAAGTGGTTGCTCGGTCATGCGTTCCATCGCCATGAACCGGGCGGTGAACCGATTCACCATTCGGCGCAAGGCTTCTTCAGGCTCGACCTTGAGCCAGCGGGCGATGTTCACAACCGTGAACAGGAGATCGCCTAGTTCCGACTCGATGGCCTCGGGGTCACCCATGGCGATGGCTTCTTGTAGTTCCGCCTCTTCCTCGTGGAGCTTATCGAACACGGCGCTGAGGTCGGGCCATTCGAAGCCGTTTCGGGCGGCGCGCTGACTCACTAGGTGCGCCCGGAGCAAGGAGGCCATCCCCTTGGGAATCCCGGCAAGCACGGACCTGGGTGCCTCGCCCTTTTCCTTCGCCTTGATCGCGTCCCAGTTGCGCAAGACCTCGGCTGAGTCAGTGACCTCTAGGGTTCCGAAGACGTGAGGGTGACGTCGAACGAGCTTGCAAGTGATCTCTTCGGCGACGTCGTTGATGTCGTATTCACCGGCGGCTTTCGCCATCTGAGCGTGCATCACGGGCTGGAGAAGCAGGTCGCCGAGTTCTTCGCGGAGGCTGGTCGGTGATCCGGAGTCGATCGCATCGAGGACTTCGTAGGCCTCTTCCAGCAGGGTTTGCTTGAGCGATTCGTGGGTTTGCTCCTGATCCCACGGGCATCCGCCGGGGCCGAGCAAGCGGTCCACGATGTAGGCCAACTGATACATTGGTCGGCGGGGCGAGCCGAGAACGAAGGTGGCATCATTGGGAACTTCGTCACCGGCGACTAGCCGAATCACCCCTTCGGGTTGCGGGCTCGAAAAGGCGGGGTGGGCGGCATCGGCAAAGACGTAGAGGCCCGGCACTAGGTCAGGCAAATCGTCTGGTTGCAGGCGAATGATCTTCATTTGCCTGGTCGCGTGGGGATCTTGCCGAACAAGATGGGATCGGGACGGACGGGACCATTGGGTCGGAAGGGATCGGGCGTGATAAGGATTGCGTCGATGGCTAGGTCAAGGCCAGCGCTGGGCTCGATCTCGACACGCAACTTGCTGGTGCCTCCACCCAGGCGAGTGACACCCAGCTTGTACCAGCCGAAGCCAGCGCCGTACGGGCTCATCAGATCACTGGCGATGGTCATGATTTGCGTCCCCACGATCACTTTGAGATCGGCACGGCTATCTTTCGGGATCCGCGCCGCGATCCAGACTTCTTGGTCGCCCGAGGTTCGGACCGGGATCACGTAGTTGGCGAAGTGCGGGGTGAGGTCGGCAAACAGCGGCGTCCGGAGCTGGAGCGCAAAACCGCTGGAGCAGCCCGAGATGCTGCTGGCCTCACTGAAGCTGTGCTCGCGGGAGGACTCGGCCTCAACCCACACATAGCTGGAGAGCTTGGTCCCGGCCTTTTCGAGTTGCTCGCGGAGTTCGGCAAAACTTCCGCCCGGGCTGGCATCGAAAGAATCCGTGTAATCCTTGAAGAAGGCGCGCTCGGAGGTCAGGTCTTTCTTGAGCCGCTCGGCTTGGGTCATCAGCTCTTCGAAGTGGAGGACGGTCTCGCGGTAGCTGTCCTCCGGGATCGGAATCTCGGTGACGCCGGAGATCAGCACAGGGTATTCGCCTAAGGTCACCTCAACGCCGCCCTTGACGACCTTGGGGGCGGGATCGGAACCATCGATGGCGAGGAAGCTGGCCCCGCCGGGCTTGGCCATTCGGAGCTTGACTCGGCGCGGGGCTCCCCGCGACCAGAGAGCGTAGCTACTGCTGCCGCCCTCGACCATTCGGTAGCCGAAGAACTGAGAACCAAGGTCGATGCGGTTGCCATCGGCGGGCGAGGGCAACCACCAGAGGCCACCGGGGAGGCGCTGAGTGGTTGCGGGGTTCAGGGCGTTTTCGGGGAAAAAAAGGGGGAGCGGCGAGCTTTCGAGCAGCGACGTGTCCGATTGCCACCGGCCGACTTCGGCGAGGAACGGCTTCAGAACGAGGGAATCGGATGAGCGCAAGAACCATCCGCGCACGCCCATGGAGGCGAGGTCCTCGAGCTTGGTGGGCCAATCGGTTTCTGGTCCAGTGACTTCCATATCCGTGACCAACGACCAAGCGGGACGCTTCCAGCGGAGCAGGGTGCTGGTGGCGCGTCCGACCGTGTTCATCATGCCTGGTCCGGTCCCGACCCGAATGCCGACGCCATCGAAAGGAGATTCCGCGCCTTCGGTAAGCGGCGACCAACCCGTCCACTCTTGCACCACCGGTCCGCCGGTCTGCTTGCGCAGAAGCTGGCAGAGGCTCTGAGTCCGGCGCATGGCGGTTTGGCTCAGGGCGTCGGCGAAATCGGTCCAGGCGAGACTTCGCCTCAGATCGCAGGCGTAGAGCTGGTTAGTCCGGGGGTCCCATAGGCTGGCCACTCCCCGCTGGCCGAGCCAAAGGGGCACCAGCCGGGAGAGGTGCTCGAAAGTCCGGATGTTCGAGCTACTCATCGACCAGGATTTCATGGCCGTTTCGAGGTTCTTGTAGCGGTCTTCCAGCAGGGCCTGAAATTCCATGCGGAAGAACTTGCTGTTCGGAATGAAGCGAGATTCTTTGCCGGGGAGGACAACGGCACGACCGAGCGGATTCAGGAGGCCACGATAGCCCGGCCCGGGCGGATTGCGGCGGAAGGCGGCGAGGAGCTGGTCGCGATGTTGGTCGAGGCCGTCCCAGAAGTTGATCTGCTCCAAACTCTGGGTCTCGGGGAATAGCAAGAGGGCGTGTTCGAGGCCGTTCGTGACTTTGACGTCGGTCTGGAAGACGCCGTTGATCACGGGAATGCGCTCGGACTTGACGATCTGGCCGTCGCGGCGGGTTACGAGAACGGCGAGCGCGTTCGCGGTTCCCTTGAGCGGGATCGCCACGGCCCGGCTGCTGGCGAGGCCAGTGATGCGGTTGCCTTGGGGGTCAACGGAGAAGCCATCGCCCGCCGGGGCGGCGGAGCCGATGGCAATGAGATAGCGCAAGTTGGCCTTGGTCAGGGCCTCGAAGGCTTCGCGCCAGCCGATTCCAGAGGCGGGAAGCTCGACGATGACGTCTTTGCAGCCTGCCGCCGCTACGGCCGCAATCAGTTCGGGACGGCCCTCAATCCGAGCCCCGGCGGGCAAGTACGGCTGGGAATCCCACGCGATCGCCTGGTGAGGGAGGACGGTCCACTTCCCCGCTTCAGGTGCGCTGCCTTGGGATGGAATGGGGGCCACCGTTAGGCCAAGACAGAGGGCGAGGAGGGCTTGCACTCGCAAAGCCTACCCACTTGCGCCGACCGAGCGGCTGGTAACCTAGGGGGGTGAGTTCGACGCCGCCAACCGCCATTTCTACTCTCTCTGTCAACACGATTCGCGGCTTAGCCATCGACGGCGTGCAGGCGGCTAACTCCGGCCACCCGGGCCTGCCCCTCGGGGCCGCCCCCATGGCCTACGCCCTTTGGAAGCGGCACCTGAAGCACAACCCGAAGAACCCGCATTGGTTCGACCGTGACCGCTTCGTGCTCTCGGCGGGCCACGGTTCGATGCTGCTTTACTCGCTTCTGCATCTCGCCGGGTACGACCTTCCTCTTGACGAGCTCAAGCGATTTCGACAGCTCGGGAGCAAGACGCCGGGGCACCCGGAGAATGGACTGACGCCAGGCGTTGAGATGGCCACGGGCCCTCTGGGACAAGGCATCTCGACGGCGGTTGGGTATGCGATTGCGGAGAGATTCCTCGCGGCGACCTACTCTTCCGAGATTGTCGACCACTACACCTATGTGATCTGCTCCGACGGCGACCTCATGGAGGGCATCAGCAATGAGGCGGCATCGCTCGCCGGGCACCTCGGTCTTGGTCGGCTGATTGTGCTTTACGACGACAATGGCATCACGATTGATGGCACCACGGCGGTCTCCTTTACGGAGGATGTGGCGGCTCGCTTCGAGGCGCTTGGCTGGCACACGGAGCGTTTGGATGGGATGGATGTGGACGCGGTGGATGCGGCAATCTCGCGGGCCAAACTTGTCGAGGACCGACCTTCGCTGCTGCTCTGCAAGACCGTCATTGGCTTTGGCAGTCCGCACAAGGCGGGGACTTCTAAGGTTCACGGATCTCCGCTCGGACCGGAAGAGCTGGAGTTGACCAAGCAGGCCTTGGGGATTCCTTCCGAGCCCAAGTTCTTTGTTCCCGCCGAGGCGACTGTTGATTTGGACGCTACTGAAGCGGGACGCCAAGCTGAAGCTGAGTGGCAGCAAAGGTGGGATGCTTACGCGGCGGCCGAACCGGCGAAGGCGGAACAGTTCTTGAAGTCTTTGAGCCGAGATTGGGGCCAAGATTGGCTTGATGCCTTGCCGAGTTCGGATGCGAAGGTTGCCACGCGAAAGTCGGGCGAAGCCGTCTTGCAGGCGGTTGCGGCCCATATCCCGACCTTGCTGGGGGGCAGTGCGGACCTCGCCGAGAGCAACTTCACGCACTTGCACGGCCAGAGTGGGTTCCAAAAGGACAACCACAGTGGCCGAAACGTGAACTACGGTGTGCGGGAGCATGCGATGGCGGCGGCAGTCAATGGCATGACCCTGCATGGCGGCGTGTTGCCGATTGGGGCGACGTTCCTGATCTTCAGCGACTATTGCCGGCCGTCGCTTCGGCTGGCTGCGCTCATGGAAGTGCCGTCGCTGTTCGTCTTTACGCATGACTCGATTGGCGTGGGCGAAGATGGTCCGACTCACCAACCGGTGGAGCATCTGACGGCGCTGCGCGCGATTCCGAACTTCAACGTTTTTCGTCCTGCTGATGCGAACGAGGCGGCGGTCGGCTACAAGGTCGCGATTGAATCGAAGCACACGCCGACGGCGCTGATTCTGAGTCGTCAGGCGTTGCCTGCTCTGAGTCCGAGCGATGTGCGGAACCATCCCGCTGAGCGCGGGGCTTATGTTTTGCGTGAGGCCTCGGGACCGGTCCAGGTTATTCTCATCGGTTCCGGGAGCGAGGTTTCGCTTTGTGTGGACGCACAAGCGGAACTGGAGGCGAGCGGCGTGGCGACTCGCGTCGTCAGTATTCCGAGTTGGCTGCTTTTTGATCGTCAAGGGCTTGATTATCGTCGTGAGATTTTGCCGCTGGGAGTTCCTGCCGTCTCGGTGGAGGCGGGCTCGACTTTGGCATGGGGCCGTTATGCACAGGCTCACGTCGGAATTGATACGTTTGGCACGAGTGCGCCGGCGGATCAGGCGTTCCGGCACTTTGGCTTCACGGTTGAGCATGTCGTGAGCACGGCGCGGACGTTGTTGGGCTAAAGTCCTTCCCCTAGATTTGGGGGAAACTGGTTGCATCTTTCGGGGGGATTTGGGCGTCTTCCCCTCACTGGCGTAGAATCCGTACGCCGGTTGATTTTGATGTTTGATGCTGAAGTGAGACTGCAGGGCGGGGGCGAAGTCGCGGTTGGGGCGAGGGCGCCTGTCGGCGTTAAGTCGACGGGCCGCGTCCACCTGCTTGATCCCCATACGGTCAACCAGATAGCGGCGGGCGAGGTCGTGGAGCGACCGGCCTCGGTGGTCAAGGAGCTTGTGGAGAATGCGCTTGATGCGGGGGCGACCCGGATTGAGCTAGACCTCGAAGCCAGTGGGCGGGCCCTGATTCGGATTGCCGATGATGGCTGCGGGATGAACCCGGAAGATGCCCTGCGGTGTTTGCAGCGGCACGCGACGTCGAAGATTCGCGCAGTTGAGGACCTCGAACGGGTGGGGTCGTTGGGATTCCGGGGGGAGGCGATTCCTTCGATTGCTTCGGTCTCGCACTTCACGCTTTTGACGGCGGAGGCCGATGGCTTGCGCACGCGGCTGGATATTGATGGGGGGCAGGCCTCCGAGGCTACGTTTGAGTCTGGTCCGAAGGGGACGGAGATTCGGGTCGCCGATCTGTTCTTCAACACTCCGGCCCGGCTCAAGTTTTTGAAGTCGGACAACACGGAGCTTGGTCAGTGCTTGGAGATTGTCTCGCGGTACGCCATTGCGTATCCCCACGTTGCGTTTCGAATGACCCACAATGGCCAGCTTGCGCTGAGCACAACGGGTTCGGGGGATTTGCACGAGGCATTGGCGGGAGTTTGGGGTCGGGATCTCACTCGGGCATTGGCTCCGGTTGATCTTGAGGCGGCGGGGATGCGAGTGCGAGGCTTTGTGAGTCCGCCCCATGTGACGAAGCCGACGCGGTCGATGCAGTATGTCGTGGTGAATGGCCGACCAGTTCGGACGCGCACGTTGACGGCTGCCATTGATCAGGCGTACCGCGACTTGACCCCGGATCGGCGCTTTCCGATTTTGGCCTTGCAGATTGACGTTGATCCAGCTCGGGTGGATGTGAATGTCTCGCCGACCAAGAGCGAGGTCAAGTTCCAGCACGAGGGCCAGGTGTTTGATGCGCTGCGGATTGCCGTGCGGCAGTCGCTGATGGAGCACGGCATGATGCCGAGCGCGGCGGGGTTGGCGCTGGCGAATGAGGCGCTGGCGGCCTCGGCGGGGGGCTCGTCTTTGGCCTCCGTTGGGTTCGGAACTCCTGGGGCTGGTCCGGCACGACTGGCAAACGAGATGTTTGGCATTTGGGGTGCTGGTGGCGAGAGCGGTGCGGGTCACCCGGCGTTGAGCGACTTGTCTTTGGTGGCTCAGCGGCCGCTGGAGGCCATGCAGGTGCCGCTGCCGGCGAGTGGCCTTGTGGGCGAGTTTGGAACTGCGGGCGGCCATGCTGAGTTGCCTCAGCTGCCTTCCTCGTCTCGATACCCGTTTGCTGACTTGCTTGACGGTCTGCGGGTGATTGGCCAGGCGATGAATACGTTTATCCTCGCCGAAACTTCGCGCGGCCTGGCCATTATTGACCAGCATGTTGCCCATGAACGGATCCTTTATGAATACCTTTGTGGGTTGAAGGGCGAGAGCGCGATTGAGCGGCAACCTCTGTTGGTGCCGGAGACGTTGCACTTGGATCGTCGGTCGACGATTTTGCTTCAGGACAAGCTGGAGGAGCTTTCGCGCATTGGGTTTGATCTTGAGCCGTTTGGCGGCGAGAGCTACGTGGTACGGACGGTCCCGGCGGCGATCCGGGGGCGGAGTGCGACCAAGGTTCTGCGGGACCTGATCGACGATCTTGTGGAGGCAACGGTGGTCCGTCGCCTTACGCCGACGCGAGAGCAGATCTGGATCACGTCTTCGTGCAAGATGGCGGTGAAGGCGGGCGATCCGCTCAGCCACGCCGAGATGGAGAAACTGATTGTGGACTTGGCGTCTACGGAGAACCCGTATCTGTGCCCTCATGGCCGCCCAATCACATTGATCCTGAGCGACCATGATCTTCTGCGCGCGTTTAAGCGCACCTAGATCTGCAGGGACTTCTACAGGTCTCGGAATCGGTTCAGGCGGGCTTCGCTGCGATCGAGGAGGATCACTTCGCGCGTAAGGCCGTCGGCGGGGTCGGTTTCCGATGCGGGGTCGGAGCTTGCCAGTTGTCGCCAAGCGGCATCGAGCGCCTCCACGGCTTCGTCGAGAGTCGAGGAATCCGAGGCAAACTGTAACCGTTCCAAGACGGCTTCGCCGGCGGCATCGCCGCCGCTGACGATGGCTTTGCCGCGATGGAGGGCGTAGTCACCATCGTAATCGAGGACCATGAAGGCATCCTCTTCGGGCGTCGCGGCGACTTCGGCAAAGAGCGAACGGGCGATCACAGGGGTCGAGCCGAAATCGCCAAATGATCGTTTGATCGAGCCACTGATGGCGCTGACGACGCGCTGGATGGTCACTTCTTGCTCGCTTCGCTGGAAGCCCTCTTGGTGGGCAAATTCAAGGGCAGCGACGCGGATCGACTCGATGTCGGACTGCTGGCCCACCGAGCTTAGGATCAGCCGGTCGTAGATCTCATAGATCTTGGGCGACTGCCGTCGGTAGCTCAGCATGAGAATCCCTTCGGGGCGCGAGACCGCGACCACCGGCGATCCGTGCTTGAGGCGGGCCTCGACGTAGCCCGCCCGGTGCCCGATGCCCTCTTGCCAATCGTAAGGTGTGACCATTGCCTTTTCTACGTAACCCGTGGGGCCTGAGTGCGGCCCTCAGACGTGGAACACGAACCGGGCATTGCCGAGGGCGATCTCGGTGCCGTTGGCAATCTCGCTCTCTTCCACGCGCTCAAAGTCGTCGCGGAGCACGAATGTGCCGTTTGACGAGCCGAGATCGTGGACTGACCAGACTCCATCGGCGAACGTGATCTTGGCGTGCTTGCGGGAGACGTAGGCACCTTCGGGGAGGGGTCCCAAGTCGATATCCACCGGACCGACGGCGGGGTCAAAGCGACCGATGACGGCGGGCGGAATGAACTCGAAAACCTCGGCGGTTTCGACGCCTCCACGTTTCACGGTCAGCCGACCTTTTGCAACGGTCGGTTCGGCCGAGTCGGCATGGGCATCGTCGAGGCCCTCGGGGGCAAGCGTACTTTCTTCCAAAACTGCTTCGTCGTTCATCCTGGCAATCTCCTTCTTCGGCCCTTGGTGGCAAGAATCAGCGTACCAAGTAGCGCTTAGGCTTTATGTCACGACTGCAAAAAGGGCCATGCCGGTTCGCCCAGTTTATCTGCTGGGACCAAATTGGCTGATCGCGCCCCAATCTGGGCGTGTCTCGGGTGCCTGTTCGACGAACAGCACGGCAACTCCGGAGCCCAGCCCCACGCGGACAACGGCCTCGGTCGCTCGGTTTGAGATGCTACTCATCCCCATCGGGTGGAGGACTGCACTTTGCAGGGGCCACTCAACGCCGGATAGACTCACGCCTTCGCAATCGGTTACGGGCAGCAGGGAGACTTTAGCGCCCACTTGCGCCGGTACCTCGATCTGAGTTGGTCCGTTCAAGACCAGGCCAACCCCCATCCTGAGGAGGAGTTGGACCCGGAGGGGCGAACGGGCCGAACTGTGGATTGTCGCGAGGACGTGGTCGAGCCGGTCGCCCTCGACCCCGGCAAGGGTGATCGACCGTGCCCCGAGCCGAAACGCGAGAGCGAGGAGTTTGTCGCAATCGGTTGTTTCCTGATCGGGGTCAGCCTCGGCGCGGTGGGCAAAATCTCGGGCGGAATCCGTGGCCGAATCCATGTCGCCAACCAGCACATGGGGTCGGATATTGGCGCGCAGAAGTGTGTTGGCACCACCATCGGCGGCCAGGACCAAGTCGGCGGCAAAGGCCCAAATGGCCACCCGTTCGATGGGCAAATCGTTGCCCGCCAAGACACCCAGAACGCGGGCAGGGGCGGCCTCGGCGGCGATACCCTCGGCGAATTCGGGCATGTCGTCCACTCTCAAACGCCCCTAGGGTAGCTCATTGCGCCCAAGAAAATCGAGTTGTCATATGAGCCAAAAGTCGGTCCAAATTCGCAAAATATCATGGAAACAGCAGGATATGTCGCACATGTACCGGAGATTCGGTTTCCTTCCTCCTCTCTGTGTTTATCCCCACTTCACTCCGGGGCAAAGGGCGTGTATACTTCGCTTCCCACCGGGACTTCAACCGCCCGATTGCGAAAATGAAAGACCAACCTTCCTTTGATGACCCCATGGATTCCGTCAGATTGCACGCCGCCTGGCAAGGGGTTTTGAACAGGCTGAAGGGTGAGATTCCTGCCGCTTGGTTCCAGCGATTTATTCGCCCGCTCAAGCCAGTGAGCATGAGCGAAGGCACGGTCACGATTCTTGCGCCGGGCAAGTTTATCACCGAGTGGGTGAGGGAAAGATTTCTTGGCAACATCCACGCTTTCCTCGCAGATGAGCTCGGGGAGCCGGTTGAGCTAGTGCTCGTCGCTGAGCTGCGTAACAAGCCGGAAGGCCTCGTCGCTGAGGACCGGGTCAACACGTCGGTGCCGGTTGAGCCGCGGCCGGTTGTCTTGGAAGTCGCGAAGTTCCAGCCCAACCCCCGATTTCGCTTTGACTCCTACGTTGGGGGCCAGAGCAACCGGCTCGCGCTTGCTGGAGCCAGGGCCGTCGCCCAAAGTCCCGGCCAAAAGTACAACCCCCTTTTCATTTATGGCCCTTCCGGATTGGGCAAAACCCATTTGCTCCACGCGATTGCCCGCGAGCTTCTCCAGCGCGAACCCAACCAGGTTGTGGCCTATGTGAGCGCGCAGCAGTTCGCGGAGGAGTTCGTTCAGGCGCTCCAGAACAACCGAATTGACCAGTTTCGCCGGGCCCAGCGCAATGTCGCGGTGTGGCTGGTGGACGACATCCAGTTTGTTGCGGGCAAGGACAAAACGTCGGAAGAGATTTTCTACACGTTCAACTACTTGCAGAGCCTCAACAAACAGATCGTCATCACATCAGATCGCCCGCCGCGCGATCTCTACTTGATGGACGAGCGCCTGCGCTCGCGATTCGAGTCAGGCCTCGTGGCCGATGTTCAGATGCCGGACACGGAGACCCGGTGCGCCATTCTGCTCAGTAAGGCTCGGGAAGACGGCTTTCATCTCGATGATGAAGTGGCCATGGTCCTGGCCGAATGGGTCCCCGGCAATATTCGAACGCTGGAGGGGGCCCTGACCAAGGTTGTGGCGGTTGCCAGCGTCGAGGAAATGCCGCTGACGGTCGATTTGGCTCAGCGAGTGATTGAGACGCATTACCGAACGTTGGTGCGGGCAAAGCCAGGATTCGATTTGATCGTCGAGATCGTCGGGAAGCACTTCAATATCGCAGTCCCGGACATCAAGGGAATTTCTCGCAAGGCTCCGATCGTACACGCCCGGCACATTGCGGTTTTCATCACTCGGGAGATCACGGGAGATTCTTGGAAGCACATTGGATCGCTGTTTGGTGACAGAGATCACACTTCGATGATGCATGGATACCAGAAGATCTCGGAGATGATGCACAAGGATAAGGATTTGCGCGCCACGGTCAAGAAGCTTATACGCGACCTTCAGCCTTAGATGGAGAACGTATGTCCCGCCAATGACACGTTTTTTCCGTCCAATCGGCTATAATGTCGGGAAGTCGGACGGATTCATCTTTGATACATCCTCTTCTGCGATCACTCCTTGGCTGCTCCTTGGGACTCGTTTCGAGTTCTGCCATTGCGGTGACTGTAGTATTCCAAGGAGTTGATCTGACGCCGACGGGCTTAAGTAGCGCGCGGCCTCTCTCGTCAGCGGCGCAATCTTCGTTTTTGGCCCAAGCGGCACCTTCCGGCAGCCAGACGTTTGAGGGTGCGGATGAAGGATGGCTAGTAGGAGAAATCAGCCCAGGGGTCCACATTTCTCAGACTGGTCAAGATGCCACTTCGGGTGGGGTCATGTCGGGTGCCGATGGTGTGATCGGCTTCAACACTACGTCAGGCGGCAGCAAGTCTTATCAGGTTTACGCGGGGCCAGCCGACTCCACGGTCAGCATCAAGTTTACGTTCGACGCTCCGATCAACTCTTTCGGGACTTTCGTCACGGGATTTGACACAAGGTCGTCGCTTGCGAACCTGGGCAAAATTCATTGGACGAACTCGCTCGGCGCGCAATCTGTGTCGTTCACAAACACATTGGGGCTGAACAATGCGCAGTATCTGGGATTCGTCGATGAAGGCGAACTCTTTTCCGAAGTGACCCTCACCTTCAACGAGGTTGCTGGTAGCCCGTTGCGAGATACCCTCCAGATTGACGATGTCAGCTACGGGGTCGCAGTCGTGCCCGAGCCACTTAGCATGGTGGTTCTCGGGGCGGGAATGGTGGCCTTTACACGCAGGCGTCGCTAAGTTGCTTCAGCGTTGCGAGCGACCGTGCTCGTACCCTTTGTCGTAGGCGTCTTGGAGGACGTATTGGTCGTCTGTGGCGAAACGAAGGATGCCCACAGTCCAATGGGACGCTTGTACCGGGGGAGACTTGTATCGGTTGTTTGCCCCGTCTTTCTGGCCCTGGGCATAGGCTTCGTCGATGTCGGTTTGCGTTATTGCCATGGTCTATGAGTCTACACAGACCTCTTTTGGCTCGCGTCGGAACCATATGGCGACGATAGGACTTCAAGCTGATGAGCCGCTCCTTCGTCTATAATGAGGGCAATCTTTCATGTTTCCGCTCTTACCCGTCCTGCTGATGCTGCTCTTCCCCTCCTCGGGATTCGAGGGGCGCGAGGCGTGGTCACAGCCAAACAACCTGGGTCATTGGGGCCGACAACTTCCGGCCGAGACTCGGGAATGGGTGCAATGGCTCGCGGCCGAGGCGGCGGAGACCTCCAGCCCGGCGCTGAAGCCAAGCGTTGATACGGAAACCGCGCGGGCAACCGCCCGCATCCCCAGCCAGCCTGAGATTGAGCTGTCGCAGGCTCACCAAGAGTGCCGTCGCTCGCGCGATGGGCCGTTCGTCCGGTAATCCAAGCTCGCCCTTCCCTCCTCGCGTCGTTTGCCGCCGTTTGGCCACGCGTGGACGCGCACTTGACTCCCGGACACAAAATTCATGATTCAACAGTTTTTACGCAAATTTTTCGACACCAGCAAGAAGGACGTCGAAGCCCTTCAGCCGATTATCGACCAGATCAACGCCTTTGAGGCCGAAATCGCGGCCATGGACGACGAGGCCATTCAGGCTCGATTCGCCACCATCCGAGGGCTGATCCCGGAGGATGCCTCGTGGACCGATGAAACTCGGGACGAGCGTCAGAAGGAGTTTCTGGGCAAGGCCCTGCCGGAAGTCTTCGCCATCGTGCGCGAAGTCAGCAAGCGAACACTCGGCATGCGCCACTTCGACGTTCAGTTGATCGGCGGTGCCGTTCTGCACCAGGGCCGCATTGCGGAGATGAAGACGGGTGAAGGAAAGACCCTCGTCGCGGCCGCGCCGCTCGTTCTGAACGCGATGACCTCACGGGGTGCCCACCTCGTTACGGTCAACGACTACCTCGCTCGTCGTGACGCGGTTTGGATGGGTCCGATCTACCACTTCCTTGGTTTGACGGTTGGCATCATTCAGGGCCAATCGCAAGAAGGCGATGAGCTTGGCGGCTCGTATAAGTACGTTCCTGGTGCCTACCACGAGGATCCGCGCTACAGCAACCTCGTGGCGTGTGAGCGTCGCGATGCCTACGCCTGCGACATCACTTACGGAACGAACCACGAGTTTGGATTCGACTACCTTCGCGACAACATGGCGTTCTACGAGGGTCAGTTGGTGATGCGTGAGTTGAACTTTGCCATCGTGGACGAAGTTGACTCGATCCTCATCGACGAGGCGCGAACGCCCCACATCATCTCTGGTCCTTCCGGCGAGGATGTCTCGGTTTATGCGGTGGTGGATAAGGTCGTCCGCACGATGCAGCCAGAGATCCACTACACGGCGGACAAGAAGAACCACAGCGCCAGCCTCACTGAGGAGGGCATGGACTTCTTGGAAGAGCAATTGGGCATTCCCAACATTGCCTCCGATCCCAAGCTGTTCCACCATGCGAATGCGTCAGTCAAGGCTTACGCGATTTTCGATCGTGACATTGACTACATGGTGCAGAAGGGCGAAGTCGTCATCATCGACGAGAACACCGGTCGCCCGATGTATGGCCGCCGATTCTCTGATGGACTTCACCAGGCCCTGGAAGCTAAGGAAAAGGTCCAGGTCCAGCGAGAATCGCAGACCGTCGCGACCATCACGTTCCAGAACCTCTTCCGGCTTTACAACAAGCTGGCGGGCATGACGGGTACGGCGAAGACGGAAGAGGACGAGTTCCGCAAGATCTATGGCCTCGACGTGGTCTCGGTGCCGACGCACCGCCCGATGAAGCGTATCGACCAGGCGGACACGATCTACAAGACCCTGGAAGCCAAGTTCCGCGGTATTGCCTGGGAAATCCTTCGGTTGCACACGAAGCAGCAGCCGGTTCTGGTTGGAACTCGTTCGGTCGAAATGTCCGAGCGCGTTTCCTCGCGCCTGACTTCCGAGTTGCTTCAACGCATGATCATCATGGCCCGGCTGCGCGAGCGCGCCGAAGTCAAGAAGGACATCAAGGGCGAGCACAAGGCCGATGCCGAGGGCTTCTACAACACCGACCTGGAACAGGTCGACCGCAAGTCGCTGGCGAGCTTCCTTTCCAAGATTGGACTCGAAGGCGATGTCTTCCGGGGCGATTGGCTGGATTGGACTCTGGAGCAGTTCAAGCTGGATGAAACCCACAAGGAAATCCTGCTTGACTGTCTGAAGCACGGCATCCCGCACAACATTTTGAACGCGAAGTTCCACGAGCGCGAAGCCTTGATCATTGCCGAAGCGGGCCGTAAGGGTCAGGTCACCATTGCCACCAACATGGCGGGCCGTGGTGTCGACATTCTTCTGGGTGGACGCATCGAGGACGACACAGTACGCCAAGCCCGCGACCGCGTGGATGTGGCCCAGGACGGTGAAGATGAGTACGGTAGCACGTACCTCAGCTATCGCCGTGGCGGCCAGGAGCGCGCTGCGCCTCCGCTTCCGCTTAGTGACCAAGAGCGTCGCGAGCTGAGCGAGGAAGTTCGGGCTCTGGGTGGTTTGTTCATCCTTGGTACCGAGCGCCACGAGAGCCGACGAATCGACAACCAGCTTCGTGGTCGTGCCGGTCGTCAGGGCGACCCGGGCGAATCGAAGTTCTTTGTCTCGCTCGAGGACCTGCTCTGGAAGATCTTTAACCCGAAGATGCTGGAGAACCCAGTCTTGCGCATGTGGCCCCCGATGGAAGAGGTCAATGCCAAGTTCCTGAGCGGCATGATCGAGAAGACGCAGGAGCGCATCGAGAACCATTTCTTCGAAGCGCGAAAGCATGTTCTGGAATATGACGACGTTTTGAACGCTCAGCGTGAGCACATCTACGGTCTGCGCCGCGAGATTCTGCTTGGCAAGGACGTCCGGGCGGAGATGTTCCAGTACATCGATGAGCTCACGGGTGTGGTCATTGAAGGCTCTTGGAAGGACGATGGCGAAGGCGAGCAGGTGTTCGACTACGACCACCTGTACGAAGAGATGAACGACCTCTTCCCCCTCGTGGACTACGCGACGCCGGACGATCTGCGTGCCTTTGAACCTGGACCCGAGCTGGAGAAGTTCCTCAAGGAAAAGACTGCTTTGGCCTACCAGGTGAAGGCAGACGCGGTCGGCGAAGAGACGATGCACGAGCTGGAGCGATGGGCTTTGCTTCAGGCGGTCAATGATCGCTTTATGGAGCACCTCCAGACCATCGAATACATCCGCGAGGGCATCGGCTTGCGTGGCTATGGCCAGGTGGACCCGTTGGTTGCCTATAAGCGCGAGACGTTCGACACGTTCCAAGGCACGCTGAAGAACATCCGCCAGCAGGCGGCCCGATTGGTGTACCGCGTGCAACTCCAGACCAGTTCGCCGGTAGCGCAGGAGGAAGCTCCTTCGCTCGCGGCGGCAGCACCCATGATGCTGAACATGGACGAGGTCGCTCCGGACGTTCGCGCTCAGTACGGGGTCGCGCCCGCGGCGGCAGTAGCGACTCCAGCGGCGGATATCGATTGGAAGCGAGTAGGCCGCAACGACGCCTGCCCTTGTGGGAGCGGCAAGAAGTTCAAGGCCTGCCACTATCCCGCGTTGCGAGCCGAAGGCAAAATCTAAGGCTCAGAACGAAAAGAGCCCTCCTCGAAATCGAGGAGGGCTCTTTTGTTTACCGTCTTCTTATCGGAGTTTGCGGACGGCGGCGACAACATCGTTCTCGTCGGGAATGCACTCCAGTTCGAGGACTCGGGCGTAGGGCATGGGGACGTTGAGTCCACCGACGCGTCCGACGGGGGCGTCGAGGTCGTCGAAGCAGTCTTCACCGATTCGGGCCGCGATCTCAGCGCCAAAGCCGCCGCTGCGCCAGTCTTCGTAGACCACGAGTGCGGCGTGGGTCTTGCGGACCGACGCGTAGATGGTTTCGGTGTCGAGCGGGAGGAGCGAACGGACGTCCACGACTTCGGCGCTGATGCCGTCCTTCTCCAAGAGCTCGGCGGCGAGGAGGTTGATCTGGGTCATCAGCGAATAGCCGACGAGCGAGATGTCCTTGCCTTCGCGGAGAATCTGAGCCTTGCCGAACGGAATCTTGAAGTTGGGATCATCGGGCACTTGGCCCTTGACCGTGTAAAGGCGCGGCTGCTCGTAGAAAATGACAGGATTGTCGTCGTCGATGGCAGTCTTCAACATGCCATAGGCGTCGGCGGGAGTCGCGGGGACGACGACCTTCAGGCCAGGGACGTGGGCGTACCAGCCGTCCATGCTGTGGGAGTGCTGGGCGGAAAGCTGCTTGGCCGCACCACCGGGGCCTCGGAAGACGATCGGGCACTTCACGACGCCGTTGGTCATGTAGTGGACTTTCGCGGTGTGGTTGATGATCTGGTCGAGCGCGAGGATCGAGAAGCTCATGGTCATGAACTCGACGATGGGTCGCAGGCCCGCCATGGCGGCACCGGTGGCGATTCCGGCAAAGCCAGCCTCGGTGATCGGGGTATCGACCACGCGCCGAGTGCCGTACTTGGGGAAGAACCCCTTGGTGACCTTGAACGTTCCTTCGTAACGTCCGATGTCCTCGCCGATCAAGAACACGTCGGCGTTCTTGTCCATTTCCTCGTACATGCTCTTTTGGAGAGCTTCACGGAACGTCATCTCAAGGGTGGCAGCCATACTTTGGAATCCTACGCGGGCGATGCCCGGTGAGTCTCCAGAATACCGCAGAAGGGAACGAATCCCTTCTGCGAAGTGCAACCTACGAGCGTTGGCCTGCGACCCAGAAGACCGCTTGCTTGATCATCTCGCGATACTTGGGCTCGCTGTAGGTCTCCTTGGTGTGCCCCATGCCCGTGTAGAACCCACGGCCTCCCTCGAAGGAATGGCACCACATGAACGGGTGGTTTGGCCCCATCTTGTGTCCTTGGTAGGTCGTCGTGTCTAGTCGGGCGAGGATCTGGATCGACGGATCGGGCAGGGCCTTGTAGTCGTAGAGTTCGTCCGTGCGGGTCCACACCGGCGGCAGGAAGATCGTGGCCGGGTGCGAACGGTCAGTGATGACGATGTCCACTTTCTGGATGGCTGGGTGGCTCAGGAAGTAGCCACCCACGAGCTTGCCGTAGAAGGGCCAGTCGTATTCGCAGTCCGCCGCAGAGTGGATGCCGAGGAATCCGCCACCCTTGCGGATGAAGCCCTCGAAGGCCACCTCTTGCTCGCGGTTCAGGATATCGCCGGTCGTGTTTAGGAAGACCACAACCTGGAACTTCTTGAACTCGGGCGTTGTGAAAATGGAGGCGTCTTCGCTGAAGGTCACCTTCCAATCGAGGCCAGCGCCCAGTTCACGGAACATTTGCTGCCCGGTGGGGATCGAGTCGTGACGGAAGCCGGCGGTCTTGCTGAACACGAGGACATTCAGGCCACGACCATCGCGACCAGGGATCTGGTTCAGCGTGTACCAAAGTTGCCCAGCCCAGAGGTTCTCGCCTTTGTCCGACTTGAGCGAAGTCCGGAGTTCGACCGTGCGCCACTCTTTGAGGTTTGGAACTGTCAGGAGAACGCTCTTGCGGTCGGCCGAGGCCACGGCTTTTGTGACTTTGAGGGTCTCAATTCCCTTCTTATCACCGCCGTATTCTTCGGTCGGCTCGTAGTGCCATTGCTGAAGGTAGTAGGAACCTGGGTTCTCCAGAGTCGCCTTCGGCACGGCGCGGTTCAGGTTCAGGCGGAAGCCGGTCGGGGTTGCGACCATCGAGTGAATCTCAAAGGTGCTCTTGCCGTTGGGGCGCAGCCGCTGGAGGCCGAACTGGGTCCACTTCCCGGACTTGGGGTCCACCCAGGCCCAGGTGTCGGTCGCGCCGATGCCGCCGTAGTAGAGCGAGCCATCAGGCCCGTAGACCAAGCGGTTCGTGCCCGACTCGAGGCCCTGAGTGAAGGGGATGATTCCGCCCTGGAGCTGGCCATTCACCTTGTCGAGCCAAACTCGCTGGAGGCCGCCGAACCTGACGTCTGTGGTCAGCATCTGACCGGCAAACTCGCCCTTGGCGATGGTGACGCCACCGGCGGGCGAGTTGCCCGCTTCGTTCTGGGGGATGCTGACGGTCGGAGGGGTCAGGGGTTGGCTGTCGTAAGGGCCAGCCACACCGCCGTTCGGATACTGGGCGTTCTTGAATGCGGTCGGGCTGTAGAAGCCAAAGAACTTGCCTGGTTCGATGTGATTGTATTTGTTGTTGGGCATCCAGGCGCCCTGGTTTTCGCCCACGAACAGTTCCCCGCCGGGTCCGAGGATCAGGCCATTGGGGGTCCGGCTTCCGCCAGTGATGAACTCGATATTGGCCGAAGGATTTTGCGGATCGTATCGCTTGGGATCGACGCGGAACACGGTGCCACGGTTGGCGGAGTTAGGGCCGCTGAGGCCCGGGGCATTGAAGTCGATCGCGGTCGATAGGCTGCCATAGAGCCAGCCGTCTTTCTCGACGAGGCCGAAGGGGAACTGGTGGTAGTTGTCGCTCTTCCAGCCGT
>JBMOJD010000031.1:0-34676 GCA_049317025.1 Fimbriimonas sp.
CTACGTGTGCTGCACTCATATCCGGTTAGATGCGGCGGGCCGGGCGGATGTTTCTTCGCCCGAGTCACCGCTTTCGCCGTCAGCGGGTTTGGAGCGCTGAGCCAATCAGATCACGTTGCGGCGGACGAAGTCTTCGCCCTTGCCCGTGCCCAACGGCTTGACCGAAGCGACGTTTTCGGGGGCGACGTCCAGCAGCTGAAGCCAGTCTTCCATCGTGTCCGACTTGGGGAAGATCTCGTTCTCGCGATACTCTTGGACCATGGCCTCTTGCAGGTCCTCCATCATGATGCCCGTGACCTTGTCGGGGTCCGCAATCGCTCGCTTGATCGCCGAATCTTTGGCCCGGTCCACGATCGACTTGATGAGCGCTCCGCTGATCATGTCCTTGAAGAAAAGGGTCTCCGAACTGCCATCTCGATAGGCGACCTTGAGGAAGCGGTTCTCCTTCGTAGTTCGCCACAGCGCGTCAATGGTGCCCTCCACAAGCTCCTTGCGGGCGCAGTCCGCGTCGCCGTGGAACTTCGCCACGACATCGGGATCGAGCGGCAGTCGGCTGTGGAGATAGATGCCCAGAATGTCCGTCGCCGACTTGTGGTCCGGACGGGTCACCTTCACCTTACGGTCAATGCGCTCAGGCCGCAGAACCGCCGGGTCGATGTAGTCGGGCCGGTTCGATGTCAGCATCAAGACGACGTTCTCAAGCGATTGCAGGCCGTCCAGCTCGGCGCAAAACTGGGGCACCACCGTGTTGCTGATGTTCATGTAACGACCGCTCGAACGGGTCCGCAAGACGGATTCGGCCTCGTCCATGAAGATGAAGACCAACCGGCCTTCTTTGGCCTTCTCGCGGGCGGTCTTGAAGATCTCGCGCACCATGCGCTCGGTCTCGCCCAGCCACATATTGAGAATCTTGGGGCCGGAGATCGCCATGAAGTACTCCTTGACCTCCTTGCCCGTCCGCTGCGAATACTCGCGCGTGAGGTTGTAGGCCGTCGCCTTGCCGATCAACGTCTTGCCGCACCCGGGAGGGCCATAGAGCAAGATGCCCTTGATCGGCTTTTTCTCGTAGGCGGCAAAGATCTCCGGGTGCAACAGGGGGGTCTCGATGGTGTCGCGAATGAGCTGGATCGCCTTCTCTTGGCCACCTACTTTTTCCCACGGAATCTCGGGCACGTCCTCCAAGAAGTAGTCGCGGCTCTCCTGCTTCTCGTAATGCTCCAAGGCAATCCGACCGGAACCATCCAGCCGGACTTCATCGCCCGCGCGAATTGTGGTGTCTTTCAGCTTCTCGCCACGAAGAATGAGGCGGCCTTCGCTGCCGGGGGTGTCGTTGCCAAGCCGCAAGCGACCATCGGCCAGGGCCTCAGCGACTCGGGAGACGCCTCCCGACGGACTCTGGGCCAGTACGCCAACGATCGCATAGGCTTCATTGACACGCACACGGGTGCCGGTCCCGAGCAGGTCGAGATTGAGATTCGGGTCCACTTCAACCACGAATTCCTGGTCGCCCATCGCAATCAGGGCCAATTGTCCGCCCTCGGGCGAATCCACCCAGTTCAGGAAGATGGCGAGTCGGTTGGCCGGGGCGGTGAGCTTGTTGTAGGCCTGTTCGTATTCGGTGAGGAGCTTGTCCTTTTCCTGAGCGTCGGCGGCATCCTTTTCGAGGGAGGTTTGGAGGGCGGCGGCGACGTTTTGAGCGCGGGCGTTGTCGGCTGGCAGTTGTTCGCTTAGCTTCTTCAGGATTTCAAACGTTTGCGGCGAGGGCATACTGAATCATACGCCTTCTGAGAAGGACCCAACACCCAAGCGGCCCGCCCGGAAATCAGGGAGCGAGGTTGCTGATCGCCATCTCACAGAACTGATCGATGTAGCGGGCGACGACGGCAGTCTCGGAGGCTTGGCGCATGAATCGGCCCGCCCGCGTGTAGGCCTCGCTCGGCTCGATGCCAAATGACCGCGCCACGTCCGCCTCGCAGCACTCGGCGATGTGCAAGAGCGCATAGATCGCCAGTTCGTCGCTCTGAACCAAGGGAAACATGGACCGGGATTGCTCGCTGAGTTGATGGAGCTTCGCCCGGAGGTCCCAATCCGGATTGTCGGTAAAGAACGGCCCTAGGAGCCCGCAGGCGCGCAGCGAGGCCCTCGCGGTCAGCCATTCGGGCCCCGAGAGCCGCAGACGCTTCAGGGCTCCCACCAGCGTGTTGCCGTTTCCGAAAATCTGGAACGCCATGATGCGCAGGAGCGAATTCGCCATGCTCAGGCCCTCCTCTTGGGCGAGATGCTGGATAAGGGTCAGCCGCTCGGCGGGCTCGGGGGCGCGGATATTGAGAATGGCCCACTCGCGTGAGTTCGGCAAAAGGTGCCGAATCTCGTGGGTCGGCTTCGGAGTGGTGAACGCCAAAACAGTCGGTCGCTTGGCCCGTACGCGCCGCTCGAGCGCACGTCGGAGGATGTCCTGTTGTTTGCGCCGCGCCAAAGGCTCATGGACATCATCGACCAAGAGCGGAAGCGGAGAGTTCATCCTTGTCGGGTTGGCGAGGAAGTCCATCGCTCCAACCACGTGGATCGTTTGGCCGTGGGTTTGGGTCAGGCGGTAGGCGATTGCTTCCAGAAGGTGTGTTTTCCCCCAACCGCTGGGCCCCGTGATCGCCATGAAGGTCTGGCGTCCGGTGGTGAAGTGAAGTCCCTCCTCCAGTGCCTCCACATTTGAGGGCAGCACCGCGAGGGAAGCGAAAGACCGGGCGCGCGCGGAAAACAGCACTTCCGAGATTCTCGGATTCGCGGTTCCGGGTGCGTCTCTTTTAAGGTCGTCCATCTGGCTTAACACAATCCTGGATGTCGGGCCGATTTTCGCTGCCGAATCAGATTCCCATTCGTTGTGCCCCGAATGGGGGTGGAAGGTCAAGGGCCAGAAATGGGAGGGGCTTGAATCCAACCAAGTTCAGTTTTCGTTTATTTTCGCCGGATTTCGACGTTATCCCCGAAAATGGAAAGTTTTCAACAATTCGGATTCTAGGCTCATTTGTGGGAAATCTTTCGCCAATATGTTAAGAAATCAAAGCCGGGGCTGTGGTCAGGCACGTGGCATGGCCGACAGGACTTTTCCCCAACTTTCCCCATCACGGCCTGCTTTGGGTTGGCGGTGTGGGCTTTGCCGGGGCCGTGGCAACTCTCGCAGCCCACGTTGGCCAGTTCGGGGGTCTTAAGGCGGTCGCGAAAGCCCTTGGTGCTCTCCAAGCCCACCACGTGGCAAGAGACGCAGTCAGGATCTCGGTCGTGCCCCACGTCTTCGAGAGTCCGCAGGGCGCGGGCATGATCGGTCACGGACCAACTCTGGTGGGTTGTCTGGTGGCAAGTGATGCACGCCTTGGAGCCGGCATAGTCGGTCGTCTCCTCACGTGGGACATCATTCAGGAGGTTGGCGGCAGACACGCGGCCCAGGTAGGCCCGGTAGAAGCGAGCCACGGCGGGTTCGTCTTTCAGTGAGGGGCCTAACGCAACCGCCGCGTAAGTCTTCATGCGGCCATCGGCGAAAGAGAGTCGCAATATGGCTTTGCCCTTCTCGCCCGGACTCACCAGCCACGTCGATCCGACCTGAGTCGGGCTACTGGCAGCGGCTCCATTGGATCGATAGACAACCAGGCGGAGTTTGGGGTTTCGTTGGGCAATCGCCGTGGCTTCCGCCTTTGTTCCCGCCAGCATCAAGATCGGAGCAAGCCTCAAATCGACCGATTGCTGAACAAGATCGGCGGCCACAGCCTCGGCTGCGACGGCGGGTGTCGCCAAGGACTGCCCGAGGTCAGCCGCCCGTACGCTTGCCGCCCCGACCAAGAACGGCCCCTTGCCCACTGTGGGTACCACGGGCAAGTCCGAGACCCCAACCGAGCCGGAGACCAACGGCGACCCCAGGAGCCTTGAAATCGAAAGCACCCCGCCCTTGCCAAGGCGGCCTTCGCTTGGCGTCAGGTGAACCGCATCCGCACCGACCTTCTGGAGGAACTGGGCCATGGTTTCGGCCTTCATCACGTCTTGCCGACCCTCGCCCGCGACCAGCCCGCCGTTTTCGAGCACAAGCGTCCGGCCCGGGAGCCGTAAGGATTCGATTGCCGACGCCCGGCGTCGAATGCCCCCGCTCATCGGCTTGGTGCATCCGCACGGGGCGAGATAGCCATCGGTGTCACCCCCGACCAAGATGACCCATTCCGATGCCTTGGCCTGCGGCCACGGCATGGCCCCAATGGCCAACCCAGCCAACGCAACCACAAGGCTAACGAACCGCATCATTGGATCGTGGCTTCGACCGCGATCTTGATCTCGGGCTGGTCCGGGTCGTTGGTTTCGACAGTGACGGTGGCGCGGAATGCCCCCGATGGGGCCTTGCCGTTGTAGCTGATGCTGATTTTGTGCTCCGAACTCGGGAAGTTGAGGTTAGCGGAAACCTGAAGATGCTCCGAGTTGACTGTGACCTTCCGAATCGAGAACGGGCCTCCCGGTCGGCTCACGATCGCTTGGGTCTTGCGCGGCGTGGGCCCTAGCTCGCCCCAGAACACGAGCGGCGGCAGCGCCACGATGCCCTGCTGAATGGTCAGGTTCGTGCGAATCGTGGGAAAAAGCGAATCCGTCGTGCTTGCGACTACGGCAATGGTGTTCAGGCCCGGCGGGAGGTCTTGCTCCAGGTTCAAGCGGAACTTATAGCCCGTCCTCGGTTGCTTCCCCTGGCCCATGGCGGGGTCGGGAAGCTCCCCTTTCCACTCCGTGACGGTGAAGTTACCCTTCAAGCCTTCTAGCTTGGTCTTCAAGAGCTCAAACGGTGCTTTCTCCGAAACGGTCAGAAAGAACTCAATCGGTGACGTTGCCTTGGGCAAAACGATCTGGCGCGTGCCCGCCGGTGAGAGGAATCGGTAGAGGGCTTCGGACTGCACATAGACCGGGATCACGATGTAGGGCCGCTCGGGGTCATTGGTGGCGACCAGCCATCGCTTTTTGATTTCACCAGGGAATTCCGTGGTGTCGACCTGGGCCTTCACCAGTTGGGTCCGGCCAGGGGCGACTTCGCCCCAACTGGGCCCAGTCGAGAGGCACCCGCAATCGGGGACGATCTTGAACTTAAGCGGCGCCTTGCCTTGGTTCGAGAGCTGGATCGAAAACTCGACTTTGTCGCCCTGGACGGCCCCATCGGCACTTAGCTCCAGCGGGTCGAGGGCAAGTTTGGGGGTGGCCCGCGACGGAGCCTTCTTCTGGGCGATCAGGACCTTTACGTAGTCGGCATAGTCGCTTATTGACCTTACCAAAGCGGCCTCTTGAACTGAGGGGAGCGTGGGTGAGCCAACGGGAACATCCCACGGGACCATGCAAGTGAGGCCAAACGGAAGATCGGCGAGCCCTAGGTACGCACCGACCGAATAGGCCACCGCACTGGCGATATCGGTTGGGGCGCTAACTTGGAGGGGGCTCCCGCGCTTGAGGCCCACAATCGCCTCAAGGCGCGGCCGGTTGGGGTCATTTCCGAAGAAGAGGGCAACCCCGGCAGGCAAAGTGGAATCTGGTCGTGGGGCCAACTCGTTCTCAAAGCGAAAGACCACGTCGGGCTTGGACGTGACGGCGACGAATTTGACTCCGGTGACTCGGCTCCAGCCATCAAGCGAACGGCTCGCTGCCCCCGAATAGTCAGGTCGGCTGGCGGCAGGAACCTTTGCGTCCGCCCACTGATATCGCACAGTTTTTTGAGGGAATAGCTTGGTGAGGTTCTGGGCGGCGGCCCAGCGGCCCGCGCCGGCTTGCTGACCAATCTGAGCGGCGAGCTCCTGGAACTCCGGTCGAGTGCCGACCGGAAGAGTGGGAGCCGCATCGGCTCGGTGGGGTCCGACTTGACCAAGAACCGCGAGAGCAATCAAAGTGGCGATCATTCGTAATTTGAACCTACCACGAAATACGACGTGCGCGAAGGCGAGGCGTGTTCGGGACTGGTGACCTACTTCGGGAACCTTCACCGGGTAAGGTCCCAACGCTATGCGATTCGCAGCGTCATTTCGTCGGCCCTCCATTCTCTTGCTTGCCATTGCTCTCGTCGGGGCTGTCCTTGTTCCCCAGGCATCTGCCCAGGAGACTTTGACGCTCGAAGATGCCCTGAAACTTGCCCGTGATCGAAACGGCTCACTTCGCGCGGCGTACCTCAACGTCCTCGCCGCCGAGAGCCGGGTGCGCCAGTCGGGCGCGGTTTTCTTGCCCACGGTGACCCCGTCGGCAAGCTACCGAAGTAACCGGACCGAGGTCTCCAAGGGCGCTTTTGTCCAATCGGAAGGTGCCTCCACCCGCGTCGATGCCAACTGGCTGATCTTGGACTCGGGCTCCCGCCTCGATAGCCTGAGGGCCTCCAAGGCCAGTGCCGAGGCGCAAAGATTTTCGACTTCGGTCACCCTCCGCAACACGCTGTACAGCGTTCACACTCAGTTTTACGACACGCTCCGGGCTCAGGAGCTTTACCGAGTCACCCAATCCCAGGTCGCCCGCGCCGAGAAGATTCTCGACCAGGTGAAGACGGGTATCCAGCTGCGATCGGTCGCGGCCAAGGATGAACTCCAGGCCCAGGCTGACCTCCTGAACGCAAAGGTCAGTGCCCTGACTTCGCTTAACCGGACTGCCGCTACCCAGGCAACGCTGAAAGGAACCCTCGGGCTGGACCAAGAAAAGGATTTGCCCAAGCTGGTCGCCCCCGATCTTGCGTCCGATGAGCCAGCGGACATGCGCAGCATCAACGTCGAAGCCGATCGGCAGTCGCTGAAGGCGATTACGGAAAAGGCTATCCGCACCAGGCCCGACCTTCGCGCCCAAAGGTTCTCGATCAACTCGCAGGAGTTCTCTGTGGGTCGGCTGAAGAAGCGCGCCGGTCTGAGCTACACCGTCGAGGCCGGGTTCAACCAGACCCTGACGCCGGACGCCCTTGAGGCCCGAGCCCTTACTTTTTCGCTCTCCTATCCTCTCTTCGATGGCAACGCCTCGCGGGAGGCCGTGCGCGAAAGCCAGTACAACCTGGCCGGAGCCCGTGAAGAGCTGATCCAAGCAGAAAGAACCGCCCGAGCCGAAATCGAATCCACTTACAAAGAGTATCTACAGAATGGGGATCGGCTCGTGGCCGCCAAGGCCGCTCTCGCGGCAGCGCGGAAGAACTACGAGGCGGCGGTAGAATCCCAAACGTCCGGCGCGGCAGACCTCATCGACGTTCTGACAGCGCAAGTCAGTTTGGTAACGGCAGAATCGAACTATATCGAGGCGGTCTATGATTACAAGATTTCCTCGGTCAAGTTGAAGTTGGTCACAGGCGAGGCGCTCCCCGGGCAGTAATAGTGAACTTTCGGCTTCTACCGGAGTTTATCAAAAGGGGATATGAGGGCTAAATTAATCTGGGGTGTTGTTGCGCTTGCGGTTGTGGCGGGCGCAGCGTTCTTTTTTACGCGTGATCAAAAGGCGGAGCCGGAAATCGAGTTTCGCTATGCGGCGGTCGAGACCGGTACACTGCGCCGATCGATCTCGGCAACCGGTCAGCTTGTTGCTCTGACCACGGTCGACGTGAAGTCAAAGGCGGGCGGCAAGGTGGTCCAGTTGGCCGTCGATGAAGGCGCGGTCGTCAAGGCGGGACAGCTCATCGCACGCATTGACCCGGCCGACACCATGGCCGTCTACGAGCAGGCGCAAGCCGACCTCACTTCGGCCAATGCCCGGGCGACCCAGGCCGAGCAGAACCTGAGCTTGCAAAAGGCTTCGGCAGAGACGGCGGTGCAGAGCGCCCAGTCGAATTTGGAAACCGCCCGAATCCGACTCCAGCGGGCCGAGCTCCAAGCTGCCCGCCAGCCGAAGGTGACCAAGACCACCTACGCCACGGCCAAGGCGAACTACGATGCGGCGGTTTCTTCGCTGGATCGAGTGCAGAATGTCGAGATTCCCCAGCGTCAGCGCGACGTCAATGGCGGCCTGAGCCAGGCACGCGTGGCCCTGAAGACAGCGCAGGACGACCTTGAGCGGCAGCAAGGGCTGTTCGCCAAGGGCTACGTCGCCGGTTCGGTCGTGGACCGAGCTCGATCTGCCGCCGAAGCAGCCAAAGTCGCCTTCGAAACCGCCCAGCAAAAGCAGAGCACGCTTGCCCGCGAAGTGGAGGTCACCCTTCGCGCCGAAACCCTGGCAGTTGCCCGAGCCAAGGCGGCTCTTGATCAGGCCGAGGCCAACCGTGTGGACGATGACCTCAGCGTGAACTCCCTCGAAGAGGCCCGCAAGACCGTCCGCAGTGCCGAGATTGAACTAGCCAAGGCCAGGGACAACCGGATGCAGGTCCAGATGCGAGCTGCCGAGATGGTCGCGGCCAAGTCGAGCACCGTTCGCAGCCGCGTGTCGGTCGACAACGCCAAGGTCCAGCTCGATAGCACGACCGTTCTGGCCCCCCGCGATGGCGTTGTGACTCTGAAGTACCTCGAAGAAGGCACGATCATCCCGCCCGGAACTTCGACCTTTGCTCAGGGCACCAGCATCGTCCAGATCAGCGACGTCACCCAGCTTTTTGTCGAGTGTGCGGTCGATGAATCGGACGTTGCCGCGGTGAAGCCCGGACAAGACGTCCGAATCACCACCGAGGCCTTCCCTCGTGACTCTTTGCCTGGGATTGTCGTCCGGGTCAACCCGGCGGCGACAACCTTGCAGAACGTGACGGCGGTCAAGGTCCGAGTCCGCATCAAGCCTGGATACAAGGTGAAGATCCTGCCGGGCATGAATGCTACTTGTGAGTTTGTAACCCTGGAACTGCCGAACGTCGTCGTAGCTCCAGCCCAGGCCGTGAAGTTTGATGCCGATGGCAAGGCGACGGTCCGAGTCAAGACCAGCGACCCCAAGAAGGCTGAGGTTCGGACCGTCGAAGTCGGCGAAACCGGCAATGACGGCATCGAGATCAAGTCCGGCCTCAAGGCTGGCGATCAGGTCGTGGTCGCCGAAGTCAACCTCGTCGAGTTGCGCGAAACCCAGAAGAAGATGATCGAAGCCACGCAAGGCGGCGGTCTTATGGGCGGACCTCCGGGAGGAGGACGGGCCACCGGCGGTGGCAATCGCGGCGGCGGCGGCGGCGGCGCTGGTGGTGCTGGTGGCGGTCGGCCCGGCGGCGCCCGCTAAAACAACCCACGTTTGGTGACGTTCAGAGTTCAAAGCTCTGAACGTCACTTTGACCAGACGATCTTCACATCTTGTCGCAGGCGATTTAAGACTTTGGCCCGGGCGGTGCCCAGGAATTGAGCTTTGATCTGTTCAGCGTCTTCGCCTGACGCGCCCTTCCCTTGGCCGAGGACGCGGAAGATTTGGAGTCCAAAGCTCGTCTGGACCGGCTCGGTCAGCCCGCCAACGGGCAACTCTCGCAAGACCTTCTGGGTCGCGGCCGGGAAGGCTTCAAACGACCGCCAGCCCAAGAGCCCGTCGTTCTTCTTGGCATTTTCGTCTTTAACGACATCGGCTAGGACTTTGGACCAGGTTTCGCCTTTCTTCAAGCGCTCGTGGGCCGATTGGGCCAGCTGGATGGCGGTGCCTAGGTCGGCCACCGACTCGGATGCGGGCTTGACCACAATCGTGGCGACCTTGACGAAGCCCTCGGGCTTGAAGTCGCGCATGGTGATCTTCTCCAGAAGCAGGTCGGTCTTGATGACGATGTGCAGGCGCGAAGGCGAGAAGCCCTTCTCGCGCAAGGCGGAATCCAGGTTTGTCCCGGGAGGAAGCTGCTGGCGGTATTGCTCCATCTGGGCCCGGACGGCCTTGGCGACGTCGGTGTCAGCCACCGAGACCTTCAGTTTGGCCGCCTCACCCGCGACGATCTGGTAGGAAACGAGTTCCTGAACGGCCCCCTGCGACGCCCAATCCCAAAGGTAAGGCTGGACGTCCTGGGCCCGGATCGGGACGCCGCCAACGGTGACTAGCACCTTGGCGGGCGCAGGGATCGCAGGCACAAGGCCAGCGGGCAGTTTCAGGTCGAAGGCCCCCGTCTGGGGAAGCGCGATTGGCAGCGCGATGCTCAGGGCCATCTGGAGGGCGAAATTCATTCCCCAGTTATGGCACGTCGGCGATGGTCTCCTCCGGGCCGGACCCTGACGGTCACTTGATTTTCGACTTAATTTTAGGGCGCTCCATGGGACGTCAAGTTAATCAAGTCGGTTTGGTGCCCTGTGACCCTGTACTCAGGGAGGCGGAAATGGCAACCAGTCGGGGCGAGTTGCGGCCCCTTGGCTCAATCAGACCAAACCGGTGAGGGTGCCGGTGGCATCTTGGAACTTCTCGGACTCCACACCCATCTTTTGGGCGAGGCTGACGAAAACGTTGGAAAGAGGCGGGTGCTTGTCGGGGTCGTGGGCGAGGTGTTGGCCGTGCTTCATTCCCCAGGCGTTGCCGCCGGCGACGAGGAGCGGGAGGTTCTTCGGCGAGTGGTCGCCGCGCTCGCCACTGTTCATGCCGGAGCCGTAGACCACCATGGTGTGGTCGAGCATCGTGCGGCCGCCTTCTTCGGTCGCTTCGAGGAACGATAGGAACCGCTCCAGTTTGCTGACCAAGAAGCGGTCTACGCCCGCGAGTTTGGCAAGCATGCCAGGGTCGCCGCCGTGGTGCGAAAGCTCATGGTGGTTTTCGCCGCCGCCGCCGTAGCCGGAGGCCTCGCGGGCCCACTCGAACGTGATGACGCGGGTCGTGTCGGTGATGAAGGCGAGGTAGCTGAGTTCCAGCATCACGTCGATCCACATCGGCCGGTCGTGGGAGTCCATTGGCTGGCTGTTGAGTTGCAGTCCCTCGGTGATGACCTTCGGCTTGGGGACGTCCACCCAGTCCACCTGCTTTTGGACCCGAATCTCGGTCTCACGGACCGAAGCGAGGTATTCGCCTAGCTTGGCTTGGTCGTTCTTGCCGAGTTGCTTTTCCAGGGCCTTGGCTTCTTCGAAGACGTCGTCAAGGATGCTGCGCTTTTCGGCGAAACGCTTGAGGGCGGCGGCACGGCTACTGGCGTCGTCAGGCACGAACAGTCGCTCGAACAGGCGCTTGGGGCTGTTTTCCGATGGCAGAGGCGTGCCGTTGCGGTCGAAAGCGAGCGTGTGGCTGTGGCCCGCGCCACCAGTGCCGCTCATGTCGCCGATCTCGATGGAGGGAAAGCGCGTGAGGCGTCCGACCTTTTCGGCAATGATCTGGTCGATCGAGACCGTGTTGGTGTAGTCCTTGCCCGGCACCGCGGTTAGGTTGGCGCCGGTTAGCCAGGTATCGGCACCGGAGTGACCGCCAGTGGCCAGGGGATGGCCGAGGCCAGTGAGGACGGAGAGCTTTGAACGGTACTTTTTGAGTTGGGCCAGCGTGGGTGAGAGTTCGAATCCGGTGCCCTGGCCCTTGGGAATCCAGTCGAAGACGTTCACCCCGTTCGGGACATAGTTGAAGATCACCCTGGGGGTTGGCTTCACGAAGGACTTTCCGTACGGCTTGTAGGTCGATGGCGCACCGAACGCCAAGGTTGGGAACATTGCCTCCAGCATCGGCAGGGCGATGATGGCCCCGGCGCCCTTCAGAACGGTTCGACGGGAAAGGGGTTTGTCAAAGATTGGGTTCATGAAAGGGCCTGCTTACTTGGTCTGGAACGCGGGGGAAGTGACGATGGATTGGAGGAGAGATCGAAGTGTGTACTTTTGCCGCTTCATCGCGGCGACAGAATCGCGCACCGATGCCTGGTCGGCGAAGCCGAGTTCGCGGCCCAGTGCATAGGTCGTGAGCTGATGGGCAAGGGCATTGAGGAACAGGTCTTCCTTCTTCAGAAGTTGGGCTTGGAGGCCCTGGACGCCCTTGATAGCGGTGCCATCCGGCATGGTGGAGGAAGTGTCTATAACCGGGTCGTCTTGTTCGATGCGGCCGTTGTAGCCGTGGCCCTCGCGCTCGCGCCACTCGCCGGTGGCGTTGTAGTTTTCGAGCGAGAACCCGAGGGGGTCGATCTGGTTGTGACAGCGAGCGCATGCGGGGGCTTCCCGGTGAATCTGAAGCCGCTGGCGAACGGTGGCCTTGTCGATTCCTGGCACCTTGGAGGCGATTTCGCCTACGTTGGCAACTGGCAAGCCGGGGTCGCTGTTCAGAAGGGTGCGAAGCACCCAGACGCCGCGAACGACCGGCGACGTACGGGTGCCGTTGGATGTGATGCTGAGAATCGAAGCTTGAGTGACGAGACCGCCGCGCGTGACGCCAGCAGGGACAGGCACGCGGCGGATGGCATCGCCTTTCACCCCGGGGATCCCGTAGAACCGGGCGAGGCGCTCGTTTATCGTGACAAAGTCGCTCTTGATCAGGTTCCGGGCGTCGAGGTCGTTCTTCAGGATTTCTCGGAAGAATCCTTCCGTTTCGCGGACGATGGAGATCTCCAGATGGCGGTCGTACTGGGGATAGAGCGTCGTCACCGGCGGGTTCGCCCCGACCTTGCGGAGGCCGAGCCACTGGCCGGTGAAGTTCTTCACGAAAGCATCCGCCTTCGGACTGGCAAGCATTCGGTTGAACTCGCCGCTCAGTACCTGGGGATCCTTGAGGACACCCTGGGCGGCGAGGTTATAGAGTTGGTCGTCTGGCATCGAGGACCAAAGGAAGTACGAAAGTCGCGAAGCGAGTTCGAACTGGTTCAGCGGGCGGGGCTTGTCAGCGGCGGCCTCGGGCTCGACCATGTAGAGGAAGTGCGGTGAGGTGAGAATCGCGGCTAGGGGCACCTTGATGGCCTCGACAAAGCTTGGCTTGTCGGCCCGGAGCTTGTCGTAGAGAGCGAGTCTGCTCGCGATGTCTTCCGGCTTGGCGGGGCGTCGGTAGGCCCGGGTCATGAACTTGGCGATGACGTCGCGGGCGTAGGCCCTTTCGTTCTTGCCCTTGTTGGACGAGTCGATGAGGATCTTGCGATGGCTTTCCGGGGGCCAGGTCGGGTTGATCGGGCCTTCGAGCTCTATCCAGTCGATGAAAAGCTCGGGCCGGGCGAACGCGTCGTTGCCTTGGAGCCAGAAGTTTTCGAGTTCGCGGGGGATGTCGTAGGCGTAGTGGACGTCGACACCCGCATCTTGGCCGGAGAAGTGCGCCCTGACTTCATACTCCTTAGGGGCGGCTTCGACGGCATCGATGTCCATCTCGGCGAGCACCTGGGGCGCGCCGCCCAACGAGTAGCCGAGCTTAACCCTAGGGGGGCCGTAGTCATACATCCGATGGGTGCTGAAGTGCTTGAGGTCGTTGTCGTACGCCTCGTCGTGCCATCGCTTGCCGTTGGGGTTCTCTTTGATCTGGTCGTCCCGGCGCTTGCCGAGGATGACCTTTGCGCTGTCGACAACTTCGTTGCGTGAAGGAACTCGTCCGTAGGCACGGAAGCGAAGGATATAGTCGCCCTCGGTGACCCGGAAGGCCCGGAAGTCCACGGCCTTGTTCCATGAATCGTGATGGATTTTGACGAACCCTTTGACGATAGGGTTTTCACCAGAATTGACGATGATGTTGTGCTCGCCCCGCTTCACCCGGTAGGCATCCATGCCGACTCGGTTCTCTTCGGGCTCAAATCGCCACTTGATGGGAGCCGGTTGGGGGCCATCCACTAAGGCGCGGTCAAGAATCTGGCGGGCGGCGGCGTAATACAGCTCGAGGTGGAGGGGCGAAAGCGTCAACGCCTTGCCGATATTGTCGAATCCGGACGCGGGCGGGTCCTCGGGGAAGGCATCGGCAGGTTTGAAGTCGACCCCGACGAGGTCGCGAATGGTGTTGTTGTATTCAGACCGATTGAGGCGGCGGAGCACCACGCGGTTGGGTCGCTTCGCGATTTCGGCGTTTGCCAATTCCGTCGAGATCCAGTCGACAACGGCGGCCGATTCAGGCAGCGCCGGTTGTTTCTGGTCGGGCGGCGGCATCTGGTGGCTATTGATCGCGCGGACGACTTCGGCCCACTTTGCGGCGATCCCCGGTCGGGCAAAGTCTGCTTCGAGGGTGTCGAGGCGGAGGTTGGCTTTTGGCTTCTCGGCCCCGTGGCATTTCACGCAATAGTTGGAGAAGTACGGGCGAACGACTTTGTCGAGAGCCTTGGGGTCGCTTGGCTTCTCTTGGCCGGGCACCGGATTGCCGGTGCCGGGCACGAACGCGAAGCCAAGGAGCACGAGCGGCAGGCACAGGACCAGCCCCGGTGATGATCGCCTCCACGTCTGAACCAGCTTGCTATTCTCTGCCATCTTTCACCCAACCTTCGCCTTTGACGGCCTGCTTTGCTTGCTGGTTCTGTTTCCGTGAACGCGATCACACGTTGCCTATCTTCGGGCTCCGGCCAAAAGTCGGCGGTACATCCATCGCAGCTTGAACTCAACGAACTGAACATAGTCGTCATCGTGATCGCAGAGTCCTTCTTTGCTCGGGTCGGCGTACATCCGGTCGGCGCCAACGGCCTCCTCGTGGTGCAGAGCCAACGGAGTCGCTCGCGGCGCGATGGGGAATCGGGGGAGCAGGTCGGGGGCGTTGGCGATGCCGTAGGCCACGAGAGCGTGGTTCGTCGAGGATTGGAAGAGGTACTCGGGAATGGCGTTCTCGTAACGGTCGTTCTGGGTGTGCCAGACGTAGCCGTAGTCAGCGCGGCCGGTCTCCATGGTGAAGAAGGCGGGGACGCCCGCCCAAATGAAGGGGGCATGGTCGCTTGATCCGCCCTGAGGCATCCTCTCGATGCTCACGAACTTCATGGGCAGATCGGGGAACGCGGCGAGGGTTGGCTGGAAGGCGGCTTCCATGATCGGGCGCATGGTCTCCAGGCCCTGGTAGCCGCCTTGGTAGTTGGTGCCGCCGTCGTCGTTCAGCACGGCAGAGATCTTGCTCAGTTCGCTCTTGTGCTTCTCGACGTAGCCGCGCGAGCCGAGGAGCCCCTGCTCTTCCCCGCTCCAAAGGATAAACCGGATCGTTCGTTTGGGCTTGGCCCCGCTCGCCATCAGCAGGCGGGCAGCCTCGATCGCCGCGACGGTGCCGGTGCCATTGTCGCACGCGCCTTGGGAGCCCGGAGAATTCCAAGAATCCAAGTGGCCACAGACGATCACCATCTCGTCGGGCTTCTCTGTGCCCACGATGTCGGCGATCACGTTGAACTGCTCGACCGGGCCCTTGATCCAGGTGTTTTCGATGTTGAATTCAAGCTCGGTCTTGCCGGATGCAACGTTGAGGTTGACCGCATCGAAGTCGGATTTGCGGAGGATGACCTCGACCTCTTTCGGCTGCTTTTCAAAGCTCTTGTCGGTGAAGCGCCCGCTGGAATGCACGCGCTCATCGGCGGCTCCGTAGACGAGGCCGGCGACGCCGGCAGCATGGAGCGCGGTTTTCAGATCGTTGGCCACTGGCCCGCGCATGGTGGTGGGAATGGGCATCAGCGCCCACTTGCCTTTCACGGCATCGGGATTGGCGGTCACTTCAGCGGCGGTGGCGGGAGCTTTGATGGCCTCGGCCCGGACTCTCCCCGGCGTGCCGGCGGCCCAGTTCATGGTGGTGAACACTAGGTCGCGGCGTTCGGGGGCGACCATGCGGGCGACCTGGCGGCGTCCTCGCTGGAACCCGACGGGCACCTCACCCCATTTCTCCAGATGCACGTTGGTCAGGCCGAAGCTCTTGAATTTGGCCATGGCGAACTGCTGGGCCTTGGCGAGGTTTGGCGAACTGGTGAGCCGCGGTCCGATGTTGGTAAGCCCGCGCAGGTGGCGCATCACCTGGTTTCGGCCCGTGCCTTCATCCACAATTTTCTTGATCACGACCGGATCGGTCTGGGCGTTTGAAACTGCGGCGAGAGAAAGAAGGAAGAACGCGACCTGAGGGCGAAACTGCATCATTAGGACTCCAAGAGAAATGACCATTTCAACGACGAAGGTTACGGTTCCTGCTTGTCTTGCCCCTTGGAGCGGCCCATGTGGGGTGAGCCATGACGCCATCTGACGTGACGCCCCCGGATTTGAGTTCGGATGCAAAGGAAGCGCTCGACCAAGTTGAGCTTCCTGCCGATGAACCTATCCAGTTCCAGGACGGCTTCACGCTCAAGACGATTTTGGGTGCGCTGTTCATCGCGCTCTTCCTGTTGCCGGGTGGCCTTTACCTCGGATTGGTGGCGGGCCAGGGCGTCGGCGAGGCGGCCGAGTGGGTGACCATTGTGCTGTTCGCCGAAGTCGCTCGGCGAAGCTACTCGCCCATGCGGAAGCAGGAAATCTACGTGCTCTTCTATGTGGCGATGGCGCTCACGAGTGTGCTTGCCGCCGAGCGCGGCCTGGGCGGCGGCCCGTTCGCGTGGATGATTTGGAACTCTTATTTCATCTCATCGCCTTCGGCAGCGACTTTCCGCGAGGCGATCCCGGCTTGGGCGGTGCCCAGCCCGACCAGTCCGGCGATCATGCAGCGGGAGCTTTGGCACCCCGATTTTTTCAAGCCGATTGCTCTGCTGGTCGCGACAGAGATCTGTGGTCGCCTCTCTTGGATGGGCATGGGATACGCCCTGTTTCGGGTCACGAGCGACATCGAGCGGCTGCCCTTCCCCTATGCGCCGGTGGCGGCTTCGGGCGCGACGGCTCTGAGCGAGGCAGGAAGCGAGAGTTGGCGCTGGAGCGTGTTTTCGACCGGAACCGTCATCGGGTTGATGTTCGGCGTTCTCTACGTGGCCATTCCCGTGCTATCGGGCACCATGCTGGGCCGGACCTTTGAGATTTTTCCGATTCCTTTTGCTGACTTCACCACGAGTGTCGAGGGCTTCCTTCCCGGGGCCATTGTGGGCATTAGTTTCAGCCTCACGAACGTGATCACGGGGTTTGTTTTGCCGTACGAAATTGTTTTGGGTGCGGCCATCGCGAGCGTGGCGGGCATGATCGTGGCGAACCCGATCCTCTATCACAATGGCCTTTTGCCCGACTATCACCAAGGCTCGGGGGCCCAGGCCACGAAGCTCACGGTGGACATGAACTTCTGGCTTTCGATTGGCATCGGGATCAACATCGCCATCGCCATCATTGGCATCGGCTTGGTCCTGAAGGCCCTGCGGGACAACAAACGGATGCGGGCCGAAGAACGCTTCTCGCTCGCGCCGCCGAGCGGGCGGGGCGACGTCCCAGTTTGGGTGGCGTTGGCGGCATGGCTGTCTTCGACGATCATTCTGATTTGCCTCTGCCAATGGCTGGTGCCTTCGTTCCCGCTCTGGATCGTGGCTTTCTTTGGCTTGGTTTGGAGTCCGCTGAACTCATACATCTCGGCCCGTATGATCGGCATCACGGGTCGGGGTATCTCGTTCCCGTATCTGAAAGAGGGCAGCATCGTGGCTTCGGGCTATCAGAAGGTAGATGTCTGGTACGCCCCAATCCCATTGGCCGACCACGGCTGGGCGGCGCAGCGCTTCCGCGAGGTCGAGCTGACAGGCACCAAGTTCACGAGCATCTGGAAGGCCGAGCTACTGATGCTGCCGATCATCTTGATCACGAGCTTCGCCTTCTGGGGTTTCTTCTGGAACACGACGCCGGTGCCATCGGCGCAGTTCCCGTATGCCCAACGGTTCTGGCCGGTGAGCGCGCAGCTCCAGGCGGTACTGCAGCAGATCAACATCCCCAAACAGGGGGTCGATGGGAACTGGTTTGCCAAGGCGATTCGGCCGGATTACATAGGCTATGGGACGGCTTCGGGCTTGGCCCTGTTTGGTCTCGCGACCGTCTTCAAGGTGCCGATGTTGCTTTTCTATGGGTTCATGGGCGGGCTTGGGCTCTACCCCGCGAACACTTTGCCCCAGTTGCTGGGAGCGTGGTTTGGACGCCGATACATGGCCAAGAAGTATGGGGCGGAGAATTGGAGCCGGTATGCGCCCGTCCTGCTCGCTGGGTTTAGCTGCGGGACGGGCCTTATCTCGATGGCTTCGATTGCATTGGCTTTGATCGCCAAGGCCGTGGCGAAGTTGCCGTACTGACGGCTTAGCGTTGGGCGAGGCGGATGTCCTTGAACTCGACCTTCATATCCACATTGCCGTGGAGCTGGAGGGCGACGGCCCCTTCCTTGCGGGCGACGGGGTCCACGATGTCGGCGGTGACCACGCCATTTAGCCAGATCTTGTAGTGGTCGCCGCGGACTTGGACTTTGAGGTCGGACCAGGCACCGGGCTTGAACTTGGTCTTGGCGTGGAGGGTGGCGTCCGGCTTCACGATCCAGCCGCGACCGTCGGTCTCCCAGATGCCGGCCACGTCTTCGATAGCGTCGATTTCGGCTTGGAAGCCCCGCACGAGCGGTTGCTTATCGATCAGCTCAGTGCGGAAATAGAAGCCACTGTTGCCTTCGGAGATCCGGAACTTCAGGCTGGCGTCGAAGTCCTTGACCGGATCCTTGTAGACGAGGATTCCCTGCTCGTCAGTTTTGGTGCAGCTTCCGATGAGGACGCCCTTCTCGACTTCCCACTTGCCGCCGCCAACGACTTTCCAACCGTCGAGGGTCTTTCCGTCGAAAATGCGAGGCTCTTTGAAGGTCACGAGGGTGAGGGCGAGGAGGGCAATTGCAGGCATGGATGCATTCTAGCCAAATTCCGGACCCCTTTTGTCTATTGAACTTGAGACCTCCACTCGGTTGACACGGAACGGCGGACTTGTGCGGGCATCGGCCAGGCGATAGCCTGGATTCATGCAAACGATGCGCGCTACGGTTTTCCATGGTAAGGATCACATCTCGATTGAGGAAGTTCCGATCCCCAAGGCGGGCCCGAATGAGGCCGTCATCCGAGTCACCCTCACGACGATCTGCGGCACCGACCTCCACATCCTCCGGGGTGAGTATCCGGTGAAGCCGGGTCTCATCATTGGGCATGAGCCGGTCGGTGTGATTGTCGACCTCGGACCGGGAGTTCGCAACCACACGATCGGCGAGCGAGTCTTGGTCGGCGCGATCACTCCGTGCGGTCAGTGTCGCGGATGCCTCTCCGGTGATGGCTCGCAGTGCGGCCATGGCGAAGGCTACGAGGCGATTGGTGGCTGGCGGTTTGGCAACACGATCAATGGTGCCCAGGCGGAGTACCTGCTTGTGCCTGACGCCAATGCAAACCTGGCGACAATTCCTGATGATCTGACCGACGAGCAAGTGGTTTTGCTCTCGGACATCGCGAGCACGGGGTTCAGTGCGGCTGAATCGGGTTCGGTGAAGCTGGGCGATTCGGTCGCGGTGTTTGCTCAGGGTCCGATTGGCCTCTGCGCCTCGATTGGGGCCAAGTTGAAGGGCGCTGCCTTGGTCATCGGCGTCGACGGCGATGACAACCGGATCGCCTTTGCGAAGAAGATGGGTGTGGACGTCGTGCTTGACTATCGCAACCAAGACGTGGTGGCGGAGATTCGCAAGCTGACGGGAGGCGGTGTGGATGTGGCAATCGAGGCGCTCGGCACGCAAACGACCTTCGAGAACGCCCTGCGGAGCCTGCGGCCCGCGGGCACGCTCTCCAGTATCGGCGTCTACTCGACTCCGCTCTCGATTCCGGTGGAGCCGTTCGGGGCGGGCCTCTCCGACTTGAATATCGTCACGACCCTTTGCCCGGGCGGCAAGGAGCGAATGCGACGGCTGATGGAGCTTGTCCACCACCATCGCATCGACCTGACGCCGATGCTAACGCACTCCTTCGCGCTGAAGGATATCGAAGAGGCTTACGCCGTCTTCGGTAGCCGGAGCGGCGGCGTGATGAAAGTCGCGATTCGTCCGTGAATTCGCCGTGGCCACCATCCCCAAAGATGGTGGCCACGGCTTCGTCTTCAGTTGTGCGAAATCACCTTTCCGGTGCGTAGGTCCATGGTGACTTCGGTCGTCGGGGCGTCCGACTTCATGCCTTCGCCATCCCAGATGCCGATGAAGTCGCCTCGGTAGGTCACCCGGTCGCCCTGCTCGGTGCGGGTCGGCTTCTCGCCAGACCGCGACCGGTTGAAGGGCAAGACGGCCGCGACCTTGCCGTTGGAGGCATCGAACGATACCACCGCACCTTGGATGTAGCCGCTGGGCAAGGACGGATCGACCACCGTGATGCGAGGAGTACTGAAACCATTGGCATAGCGCAGCATGTTGATGGTGTCAGCGGCGGTAATGGTGGCGAAGAAGTTGGTCGGGTCGATGCCACTGGGCGGTGGCACATCAATATCCACGCTATTGCGTGTGACCGCATCGAAGGCGAGAAAACTCGCAAATTCGGATCGGACCATACCGTAGAGGAAGCCTGCGGCATTGGTGCCGATCACGCCCCCAGTTGCGGCAATGAATGGTCGCCTTCGCACGAGGGGACCCCACTCCGGTGAAGCCTCGAGGGACGAGGAGGATAGCGTCCGAACGTTGAGGGTTGCGCGATCGTTTAGTCGCATCGATTCGATTCGAGCATAGCCGCCGCCATCTCGGACATAGGCTATGTGCGATCCCTGAGGAGACCAAGTGACCCCTTCCAGATAATCTCCGGAGGGCGGCACAAGGGTCAGATTTGCGCCCGAGACGAGCGACTGGCGCATGATTTGCCGATTTGGATACCCGGCAATCGCGACGATTTCGTTGCCAGTTGGATCATAGTCCCACGAGGAGATCGTCCCGGCAGTGCTGATTTTCGAGGTCTGGTTTGCGCCGTTCGCGTCCATCTCCCAGAAGTGGTAGGCAAAGCCGACAGCGCGGAGATAACCGATCTTCGTCCCAGCTGCGTTCCACTTGGGCTGTAGCTCGATCTCAGTGGTTGTCGTTAGCCTCGTCGCACCAGTTCCGTTGGAGTTGATAACCCAGATATCGCCACCTTGGCTGTAGACGATCTTCGAACTTACTGGGCTCCAGTTTGGCGTTATGGCATTTGTGCCGTTCGTGATTTGAACACGCCCCGAGCCATCGGTGTTGGTCACATACAGGTCGGAGTTGGTCGGGCTGTCGTATTCGCTTGAGACGATCTGAGTTCCATTCCCCGAGACGGATGGGGAACAGGTGTTGATGTATGGTGGTGCTGTCGGATTGAGCACGTACTTGGCGCCCGTTCCTTACTCCATAGCCACCGGACGTCCGGTATCGCTATAGAACAGCATGGTCGTGTTCAGGAGCGAAATCTCATTGAGCTGATTTTCAGGCGGCAGTGCGACGGTGGCGTTTAGGAAGTTTGCTCCGAAGACTCCGGTGACCGAGGAGAGGCTTCCCTGCATGAACACTGGTTCGGCGACGGGACCGATGGACCGGGTGGAGATGGGGCCATAGACACGATCAGTGCCTCCGGTGTCACCGGCAGGGGAAAGCCCACCGCCGCAGCCAGTTAGGGCAAGGAAACTCGCAAGAAGCGCAAACCACGAATACTTCACGGCACAATATTAGCCGTTTGACTCCGCCGAATCTACGCCCTTAATGGGTGGTCTCGTGGCTCAGTCGCCGCCCATTCCCAGCGACGGAATGCCGCCGGGGCCAAGCGCATTGTGCTCGGCGTAGTTGAGGAGCTTCTCGCGAGCATCCTGGATATCCAAGTTTCGCATCGCAAGTTGGCCGATACGGTCTTCGGGGCCAAACTCCGACGCGCCGCTCTCCATACTGAGCTTCTCGGGGTGGTAGGCCAGTTGCGGCCCTTTGGTATCCAAGATGGTGTAGTCGTCCCCTCGGCGCAATTGGATGGTGACTTCGCCGGTGACGAGGCGGCTGACCCAGCGTTGGAGACTGTCGCGGAGCATCAACGACTGCGGGTCGAACCAGCGGCCCTCATACATCAGGCGTCCCAGGCGACGGCCCATGGTCCGATAGTTCTCGATGGTGTTTTCGTTGTGGATGGCGTTGACCAGGCGCTCGTAAGCGATGTAGAGCAGGGCCATTCCGGGGGCCTCGTAGATGCCGCGGCTCTTGGCTTCGATGATGCGATTCTCGATCTGGTCGCTGCAACCAAGGCCGTGGCGGCCACCGATCTCGTTCGCCTTCAGGACCAGGGCGACTTGGTCATCGAATCGCTCGCCATTGATCGCGACGGGCCAGCCTTCGACGAACTCGACCGTGACCTTCTCCGGCTCAATCACGACCGATGGATCCCAGAAACGGGCGCACATGATGGGCTGGACGGTTTCCAGTCCGTTGCTTAGCAACTCCAGGTCTTTGGCTTCGTGGGTGGCTCCCCAGATGTTGGCGTCGGTCGAGTAGGCCTTTTCTGTGCTCGCCCGGTAGGGCAGATCGCGAGCTTGGAGCCATTCGCTCATTTCCTTTCGGCCGCCGAGCTCAGTGACAAAGGCACGGTCGAGCCAAGGCTTGTAGATGCGCAGGTCCGGGTTGGCGAGTAGGCCATAGCGGTAGAACCGCTCGATGTCGTTGCCCTTGTAGGTGCTACCATCGCCCCACACCGAGACGCCGTCTTCGGCCATGGCGCGCACGAGCATTGTGCCGGTCACGGCACGGCCAATCGGGGTCGTGTTGAAGTAGGTCTTCCCGGCGCTGACGATGTGGAACGCGCCGCATTGAAGAGCGACGAGGCCCTCACGGACCATCTCGGTCCGGCAATCGACCAGTCGGGCGACCTCGGCCCCGTACTGGACGGCCCGACCGGGCACGCCATCGATATCGTCTTCATCGTACTGGCCGAGCAAGCCGGTGTAGCAATAGGGAATCGCGCCCTTTTCGCGCATCCACGCCACAGCAACGGAAGTATCGAGGCCACCAGAAAAGGCAATGCCGACGCGCTCGCCAATAGGAAGTTCGGTCAGGATTCGGGACATAAACGGTCCACAGGTTACCTTCCCGCTTTCTCGCGTACACTTGGGTCATGGCGATTCACAAGCTCACGGCGGACGAGATTCGGACCGAAGTCCAGACCCTGGAGGGCTGGATCGCGACGGAGTCACTCGTCAGCAAGAAATTCACCTTTGCGACTTACAAAGATGGTGTGGTGTTTGCCAATTCCGTCGCTTACTTGGCCGACAAGTTGAATCACCATCCCGACATGGTCATTGGCTACGCCAAGGTGACGGTTTCGATCAGCACCCACGATGTGGGAGGCCTCAGCGAGCTCGATTTCGAGCTTGCCCGCCGCATCGATGGCCTCGGCTAGCCGAACGTGGAGACACTCGACGCGCGCATTCAGGAGTTTCTCGATCATTTGGCCGCCCGGCGGTCCGGGCACACGGTGCGCGCTTACGGGGCCGATCTCGCTCAGCTCTCGACGTTCTTGGACGGAGCTTTCGACCTGACGCCGAGCCGGCTCCGGCTCTACTTGCGGAAGTATGGGTCCACACCGGTGACCCGCGCCCGCAAGCTCTCGACCCTGCGCAGTTTCGTGAAGTTCTTGCGAACACATGGGCATCTGGAATCCGACCCAACCGAGAGCCTGGAAGCGCCGTTTCGACGCAAACGCCTGCCAAAGTCGCTGGCTAAGGCCGAGACGGCGACCTTGTTGGACCAGCCTGCTGAAGGCCGCTCGCCTGCCCGCGACCGTGCTCTATTGGAGCTGATGTACGCGGCTGGGTTGCGGGCGGCCGAGGTTGTGGCCCTGGATGTGCGGAGCCTGGACTTCGCCGAGCGGACTGTGCGCGTGGTCGGCAAGGGTAACAAGGAGCGCCTCTCGCTCTTTGGCCGGACTTGCGCAGGGGCGCTGAAGGACTACATCGAGACGGAAAGGGTGCGGCCATTGAGCGGAGATGCGCTCTTCACGAACCCGAAAGGGGGCAGGCTGACGACCCGGTCGGTGCAATACATCGTGAAGCGCTGGTGCCTCCGGGTTGGGCTTGCGCCCGATGTTTCGCCGCATACGCTGCGGCACTCGTTCGCGACTCACCTTCTCGATGGGGGGGCGGATCTGAAAACAGTCCAGCAACTGCTCGGCCACGAAAGCCTGGCGACCACCCAGATCTACACGCACGTCAGCATCGAGCGGTTGCACGAGACTGTTCGGAAGTCTCATCCCCGTTCGAAAGCGCCAAACGAGCCGCCCGAGGGCGTATAGTCAAATCATGATTCTCGTGATCGATAATTACGATTCGTTCACCTACAATCTGGTCCAATACCTGGGCCAGTGTGGGGCTGACGCCGTTGTGAAGCGTAACGATGAGATCACTTGGCCCGAGATTCAGGCCTTGAAGCCGAGTGGCATCATGCTCTCGCCGGGGCCGTGCACGCCAAACCAAGCAGGCATCTGCCTGGATGTCATCCGCCACGCCCTCAGCACTCCCGGCTGGGATTTGCCGGTTTTCGGTGTCTGCCTGGGCCATCAGGCCATCGGTCAGGTTGCGGGCGGGGTTGTGCAGCGGGCCAAGAACATCATGCACGGCAAAGCCAGCCAGGTTAGCCACGATGGGAAGGGCCTCTTCGCGGGCATGCCGCAGCCGTTTCAGGCCATCCGCTACCACTCGCTGGTGGTGGAGCGAAACCATGTACCGAACGATTTCGTGGTGACCGCGACCGCCGATGACGATGGCGAGATCATGGGCTTGCGCCACGAATCCTTGCCGATCGAAGGTGTCCAATTTCACCCCGAATCCGTTCTCACCGAAGATGGCATGCGGATTATCCAGAATTTCGTGGATATGACGAAGTCACTCGTTGCTAAGGCATAACTATGGTCCTACTTGCACTCCTTACGATTCAGACTTCGATCCAGGCTGTCCCTTACCATGCCGATGGTGTTTATGCATTAGGCGAGAAGGCGGGCTGGACGGTCACTGGACCTTCTTCTAAGGTTAAGTACACGCTAAAGCTGAATAACAAGGTCGAACTCCAAACCGGCGAACTGGACCTTACGAAGGGACCAGCGAAGATTGAGGTCAGCGCAAAGGAGCCAACGATGGTCTTCATGCAATTGACCCCGGAGGGGGCTAAGCCAATGGACTTTGGCGCAGCGGTCGCGCCCACTAGGCTGAAGCCGGTCGTTCCGACCCCGCCCGACTTCGGTGCCTTTTGGGACCGCAAGCTGAAAGACCTGCGCGCGGTGCCCGAGAACGCGGTCGTGACGCCCGCCGAGAGCGTGCTGAAGGAAGTGGACTACGCAACCATCCGGATGGATCACATCGGCGGTGGCCACGTCTACGGCCAGATCGCGCGTCCGAAGAAGGAAGGCAAGTACCCGGCGATTTTGCAGTTGCAATGGGCGGGAGGGCCGTACCCGCTCAACCCTTGGTGGATCGCCGGTCGGGCAGCCCAGGGATTTATCGTTCTGAACATCCAGGCTCACGATGTACTCCCCGTCGAACCGCAGTCGTACTATGATGCCTTGCCCGATTCGTTGAAGAACTACAGCAGTATCGATATTGAGGACAGGGAGAAGAACTACTTTGTCTCCATGTATCTTCGTGGTGTGCGTGCGGTGGACTACCTTTTGAAGCGACCCGATTGGGATGGCAAAACGCTGATCGTCACGGGCACGAGCATGGGTGGGCAGCAAGCCCTAGCCGTGACCGGCCTTTGCCCGCGCGTGACCCACATGCTGGTGAACGTGCCGGCTGGGTGCGATCTCAACGCCGAACTCCACAACCGCCAGGGCGGCTACCCCTTCTTCTGGCCCACGAATGAGAAGGCGATGAACACGGCACGATATGTCGATTGTGTGAACTTTGCCCCACGCATTCGGGCGAAGTCCTTGGTGGCGATGGGCTTCGTCGATACGGTGTGCCCTCCCGCAGGAATCTGGACGGCATACAACCTCATTCCCGGCCCTAAGGAAGTCGCGCCAATGTTCGATTCGCCCCACAACCACCTCGCGACGCCGGCGCAGCAGAAGCCGTGGACGGATCGGTCGGAGGAATGGTTCCGGGCGCTAGCGCGCTAGGAGTTGGGAGTTAGGAGTTGGGCGGGCTGGAGACGGCGTCCCCTCTCCTAGCTCCTAACTCCTATCGCCCGACTCCTTCCCCTTAATTATCCGGTGTCTCTTCACCCAACAAGTGCCGCACCGAGTACATCTGGCCCGTATGGTACGAGATATGGAACACGAGGTACTTTAGTAGTTCCTTGTAGGTTGATCCCCAGTGGGGGGCATTCGACTCCAAGTCTGGATTGTACGCCCGAAGGAATTCCATACATTCGTTGTGGATGCGGATTAGTTCGGATTCGACTTGGGCGGCGGTTAGTTGGCGCTGTTCATCGGTGGGAAGGATGTCCCTAGTCACCGAGTAGTACCGAAAGCGGGGATCCAGGAGTGGGCTCTTGATTCTGCTGTTCGTGAGTTCGCGATCGCAGCTTCCGTCGGGCGCGTCGCCCGCGAAGCGAGACGCTTCGCCGTAAGCGATATGCCCGGCAAGTTCACCCACCGAAAGTAGCCCGTCGTGGGGTCGCTTCCAAACATTCTCGTCGGCGTGGTCCTTGAACGCCTCGGTGACTTCGAAGTAGCAAAGGTCGAGCAGATCGATATAGGTTTCCAGCATCATGAACCTCACAACGGCATCGAAATCTTACCTAGCTGGGTCGCGAATGAAGGCGTAGAGGTCGTTCACGTTAGAGCCCGTCGCCCCGGTGGTCAGCAGCGCACCGACTTCACCCAAGAATCGAGTGGCATCGAACTGGCGAAGGGCTTCGGAAACGTTGTCTCGGTAGTGGTCGGGTGTGACCAAGGCGCCTGCGATGGGAGTCGGACCGTCGCTACCGTCGGTGCCGAGGGCCAAGAACGCCGAACCGGGAGGGAGCGTGGGCACACACCGCAACGCGAGATGCTGGGCTCGCCCCCCGGCGGGGGCATTGGGCGGAATAGCCAGAGTCGGTTCGCCGACGCAGACAAAACTGCGGGTGAAGTCGAACTCTATCGTGTTGGCATCGCCGGTCAGGAACTCTGGGTGGACGGCAAGGTCGATGTTGGGTAGCGACTCGACCGCGGATTTCAGGGCGACCGAGGCATCGCCAACCAGGACATGCGGCCTCGGGCCAAACAGGGGCCCGGAGCCGATCACGCGTAGGTCATTGCCGCGGACATCCGAGAGGACAAGGACCACCACCCGGGCCGAGCCGTGGGCGGCTCCTAGGCCGCCGCCCTTCAGCGCCGAAACCGAAGCTCGCCGCCGATTCATCTCGTCGATGGGAAGACCCGCCAGGAACCACTCGCGGTACTGCCGTTTGAGGTCGTCCAGCGAGATCCCTTGCCGAGGCAGCTCCATCAGCGCCGAAGCCCCGCCACTTAGCACGAAGAGCACGAGGTCGTCGGGGCCGCAAGCCTGGGCAGCGGCGAACATGCGCTCGCCTGCCTCTAGTGACCGCTCGTCGAGATGAGGATGCGACGATTGGAGGCACTCGAAGGGGTCGCCCAGCGGAGCTTCATCCTTGAGGATGAGGAGGCCACTCTCCACGCGGTCCCCGAGCAACCCATGGAGCCCCGACGCCATCGCCGCGGCCGCCTTGCCCGCGCCGTGGATTCGCAACTTCCCCTTCGGCCAAGGCACTCGCATTGAGCCAACGCGCATCCCATCGTCTTCCAACGTCACGACACGCCTCACCAAGGTATCGCCGCGAATATCGGCGAGGACGTGGCTCAGCATTCGGCGAAGGGCGGATTCGGCCGTCATAGGCCCGACATGAACTCGAAGGTGCGGTTCCCGAATCCGTGCAGACCTTCGTGGCCGAAATCGGGGTAGATGACGACATCCTTGGGAGCGGGGATCTTGTTGTAGGCGGCGAACTGGGTCGAGGGCGGGCAGATATCATCCATCAGGCCGGTGGCCATCAAGACCTCGCCCCGAATGCGGGGGGCCAAGTGCTGGACGTCGATGTAGCCGAGGCGGGTGAAGATCTCTTCTTCACGCTCGTGGAGCGGGTCGAAATTGCGGAAGAAGGTCTTCAGTTCGGCGTAGGCGCCCTTGGCGAGGTCCATCTCCCACACCCGTTTGTAGTCGCAGAGGAAGGGGAACACCGGCGCGAGCCGTTTGATGTTCGGTTCGAGGGCAGCACAAGCCAGCGTGAGACCGCCTCCTTGGGAGCCGCCATTTGCCCCCACTCGGGTCGAATCGACTTCATCGAAGTCCATCACGATGCGGGCCAGTTGGGCGCAGTCGAGGTAGGTCCCTCGGTAGTAGAGCTTCTCCGGGCTGTCATCAAGGCCGCGGATGATGTGGCCATTGTGGGTGTTGCCGCGCACTTCGCCGGGGTCCTCGCTCAGGCCACTCTGCCCTCGGCAATCGAGTTCGGCCACGCAGTAGCCCTCGGCGATCCAGCTCAACTTTTCGTGAAACTCGGCACTGCGCCATGTGTAGCCGTGAAAATGGATGATGGCCGGGCAGTTCTTGGCCCCCTTCGGACGCAGGTACTTGGCGTGGACCCTGGCCCCGCCGACGCCGGTGAACCAGAGGTGGAAGCACTCGGCCGAGCGAGCGGAGAACGACGCCTCTTCGAGGGCGATGTCGGCATTCAGGCCGTGCATTTCGGCCAAGCCCGCGTCCCAGTAAGCATCGAAATCAGCCGGTCGCGGGTTGCGGCCTTGGTAGGAGTGCAGTTGTTCGAGCGGGAGATCGAGAAGGGGCATCCCCACGAATTTCTCGCTTCGGGGGCCGCAGTCCTGCCAAGGGCGGCCAAAAAAAAGCCCCACCAGGAACTGGCAAGGGCTGAACTATTGGTCGCCACCGAACCCCCTCCACCACAAAGAGGGCCGGCGAGCTGTATCTCTCCTTTCGTCGCCAGGCCGCCACTTCATCGAGCGATTCGCCTTGCTCCAAGATGTTAGGTCATTTGCGGCCAAAGTGCATGTGACGATTGTCACAAATTTAACGTGATCCAGCGCACATGTGTCAGCGCGGTCGCACGCGGGCGATCACGGTGCCACCGGTTCCCTTGCTTGTGGCCACGCTTTGGATCGTCCATAGGTCCGTCTTGTTGTCACCATCAACAGTTGAGCCGCTGTAGTCGCCCCAGGGCCCGCCCTTCGTCGCCGCCAGCCCTTCGGCGAGGTTACGGATAGGGCGCAGAGTCCCGGGGGCATCAGTGGCCTTTCGCCATGCATAGCGCGCAGAAACAAACATATCAGGCCCAGTTTCCTGGAATCCCACCAAGACGTCGCGATCCTTGTTGACAGCAAGTGTCGTCTGGATGTAGCTACGGGTCGGGTGCGACAAACTTCCGGACTGGACAAATTTGCCGTCTAGCGTGACCTCATGCCACTGGATTCCGGCGCGGCCCTGGATGTTCACCGTTTGAGAGAACCAGAGGTGGCCACTTTGGATCACGAGGTTCTTGGGGTTGCGGTCTCCGGAAGAGGTCCGGAGATCGGTGCCTTTCATCGGCGCCGCCGGAGGCCAGCCAAAGTGCAGGAAGCCATGGGGGGCACGCACCACGCGCTTGATCACCGGATCGCCGCCACGGTCCGCCCCGACCGTGGTCAGGACAATCTCCCGGTCGGTCAGGTTCACGAAGACGAGGTCATCACGCCGATCCTGAGTGTGAACGGGCTGTCCCAGGTTCCCACTGAAGTGATAAACCGTGGCGGGCTTGCCCGACTTGACCTCGGCTGACCGCATCACGAATGTCTGCTCGGGGCCACCGGGGAATGAGTAGCCAATCCATTTTCGACTGTAGCCGATGCCGCCACCATCCACCCCTTGCGAAGCTGAGACAGGATAGATGTTCCATGCCCCCCGGGGGTCGGCAGTTTCGGAGGCGGCAATATTCACGGGCTTGACCTTGGGCTGATCCCAGTACACCCATAGGTCGAAGCAGAAGAATCGGTTGGTGGCATCGAAGAACAGCTTGGGATCGATTCCGTCGTTGAACTCTCTTTGGGGCACGCCATCCACATACTGGCCGTCTTTGCCGTAAATGATGATTCCGCTGTTGGTGCCATGGAGGACATAGCCACCGCCAACGGCGATCTGAGGATCGACCTGCCGGTCGCCATCGGAGGAGCCATCGAACAGCAGGTCGCCATCGACGAAGCGGGGGTTGCCTCCCTGCATTCGTTTTTTGGCGGTTCCGCCCTTGTTGAAGCTCGAGTTGCGGATGGGCGTCACGATCTCGGTCCGGGAGGGCTTCACCGGCGCATCGAGGTTATTGAGCAGGACGAGCGACAAAGCGACCAAGGCGGACATACGGGCATGTTAGCTCAAAGGAACGCTCGGTTGAAGGCCCCGATCTGCTGTTCGAGCTTGGCGCGGTCTTCGGCAGTCAGCTCGGCGACGCCGAGGACGCCTTTCAGGAGGTTGCGCCAATCGTCGGGGCGCAAGGTGTCGAGGTCAAGCGGGACCGTCTGGCCATCGAGCTCGACGACCGGGCCGGTGTCATCCCCAAAGAACTTGGCTGGGCCAGCCTCCAAGTTGACCTTGACCGCATCAGCGGGCGTGATGCGCGCGATCCGACCGGGGAGAGATTCCTTGAGGTCGGCGAGTTCGCGGGCGTCGTTCAGGATTGTAGAGAACTTTGAGTCCTTCGACTCGGGCTGGTCGGCCAACCAATCGGCAAAGCCGGCAAAATCGAAGTGGCCGTAGTATTCCGATCGCTTGGCCAGGGCGGTGTCGGCGGTCAAGGGTACGGCCACGGCGGCCCGGTAGGGGGGTGGCTCGGCTGCCACCGGTTTCGGGGCTGCTTGGGCGACGGGCGCGGTCGGCTTCGTTACCTTGTCGCCCTTCGCCAATGGCTTGGCATTCACGGAAGTCGGCTTAGTCGTGAAGCTTTTGGCCTGGGCCATTAGGCGCTCGCGCTCTTTGGGGAACGCATAGTAGGCACCGACGAGACAGGCGGCAACAAACAGAAGGGCAACGGGCCATCGCTTACGGGCGGGCAGATCGTACTCTCCGGTGCTTCTCGACCAGCTTGGGCGCGAATCATAGTCGCGGATGAGGGGACGTTGGCGGTCGGGATCGGGGAATTCCCAGACTTCGACAAGCTCAGAGATGCCCTTGAGGCGGAGCTGACCTAGCGATAATGCCCCCGACTTGCGACCCGATGGCAGGCGATTGAGAGCCATGGCCGAAATGCCGATAGATCCCACAGGAACCGATGCGGTGACTCGGGCGGCCAGGTTCACTTCGTTGCCATAGGCATCTTCGTCGGCGACGAAAACCTCGCCATAGTGGATGCCGATCTTGTGCTTCAGGACTTCGTCGGGGGGAAGTTTGGTCATGTTGTCGCGCATGTATTCGCGCAACGCCTCGGCAAACGTGAAGGCTTGGAGGGTCTCGGGGAAGAGGGCGAGAACGCCGTCGCCGGTCTTTTTGGCGATTGTGCCACCGTTCTTGGCGACGAGTTCGCGAATGGCGGCGAGGTCACGGCGGATGAGGCCGACCATGCGCTCACCCGACTTTTCGGTACGAAAAGTTGAGTCGACCACATCCGTGAAGACAATGGCGCGCTGACCCCGGCTAAGCGTGGAGACCTGAGCTTCCATTCCCTTTCATTTTGACCCCGACTTCGGCATTCGTGTTCCCAATGGGGGCACAATTCCTATTGATGAAAAAGTTTGGGCAGGAGTCGTTCGTCGTCCGCAATGGTGAGGTCGAGGCGTGGGTCACGCAGCTTGGCGGGCACCTGGCTCCGGTTTCGTTTCGCCTCGGCAATCGCTGGGTGCAGCCTTTCTCGGTGGCCCCTTGGGCCGAAGAGCCCGGCCGTGAAGATCTCCCCGCCATCCTGAGGTCCCTGCGGGGAGACTTTTTCTGCATGCCGTTCGGGGGGAATTCGACGCCTTTCGAAGGTGAGAGGTACCCCGTCCATGGTGAGCCTGCAAATGCCGTCTGGAACCTTGACGATGCAAATGAGGGCGTGCTCGACCTTTCGTTTTCAACCACTATCCGCCCAGGTCGCGTTCAGAAGCGGGTGGAGATTCGCCCGGGCGAAACCGTGGTGTATCAAACCCACACCGTCTCCGGCATGGAAGGCCCGATGTGCTACGGGATGCACGCAACTCTTAAGTTCAACTCGACGGGTTTGCTGAGCAACAGTTCCCTTGCCTTCGGCAAGGTCCATCCAGCGTTCGAAAGTGTGGTCCAGGGTGGCTACAACAGTCTGAAGGGTGGGGCTCGGTTCAGTTCGCTCGATGCGGTGCCTATGGCCAATGGCGGCCTGGCGGACATCGGGGAATATCCCGCCCGCGAGGGGTATGAGGACCTCGTCCAAGTCTTCCAAGACCCGGCGGAAGCGTTCAGTTGGTGGGCGGTGACGTTCCCCGAAGAGGGGTTCGTGTGGTTCCAATTGAAGAATCCCCGCGTCTTGAGCAGCACCGTGCTTTGGCATTCGAACGGCGGACGGCACTACCAGCCCTGGAACGGGCGACACCGAGGAGTGCTGGGAATCGAGGAGGTCACCTCCAGCTTTCACGACGGCCTCGCCGAATCAGTGGCCCCGAACGAGGCTTCGGAGGCAGGATTCGTGACTTCGGTCGAACTGAACCCTGAGGTTCCATTGGTGGTGAAAGTGGTGTTCGGGGTCGCCGAGATTCCTTCGGGTTTTGGTCGCGTGACGAGTGTCTCGCCCGTTGCGGGCGGTGTCCAGTTGTCCGATAGCACGAGTGTTGTTTTTGCCCCGCTCGACCTTGAGTTCTTGACCGATTGAGGGCGTTCGACCCTGATCCGAGCCTGCGATGGCTTTTTTGCTTTGCGCATCCCGATGATGAGGTCGCCATGGCGGGCTGGATCCATCGGCTCCGGGCGTCGGGGGTTGAAGTCCTCCTCGCTTGGATGCATTCCACACCGATTCGCCGCGCCGAGGCGTTAGAGTCGGCGCGAATTCTTGGTGTCGATGAGGTCTCCTTCTTGGGGGCCACCGATGGCCAGATGGCGGAAGAGATGTCCCTCCTGTTGCCCGGGGTAGTGGCCCTGCTCGCTCGAGTCTGTCCGGACCGGGTCGTAGTTCCCGCCTTCGAGCAGGGCCATCTTGACCACGATGTGACCCACGTGTTGATACAGCGTGCCTTTGATGGCGTGATCCTAGAGGTTCCGCTCTATTACACGTATCTCAGTCGACTCCCGACCGCGAACCGATTCGCCGACCCCGTTGACTCGGAGGATCTCAGGTTGAGTACCGGGGAGCAAGACGCGAAGCGCGCGGTGCTGAAGTGTTATCCGAGCCAGCGCATTGAGACGCTCTTTCGGGTCTACGACGCCCTCTCCCGCCTTTCGGGCAATGGCTCAGCTTTGAGCGTCGAGCACCTTCGGGTTGCCACAAACAAGGACTTTTTGACGCCGCATCTGCCTTCACACCTGGCGCAAAAGGTGGCACAGAGTCCCACCTGGCATCGCTGGCAGCGCGCCTACCTTAGCTTTCAGGAGTCCGTCGAAGACGCAGGACCGGAATCAGAACCAACATCATGATCGGCGCGAGGGCGGTCATCCCGACGCCGTTTTGGATAGTAGACCGGTCGGCGATCCAACCGATCATCCAGGGGGTCGCGATCCCGCTTGCATTGCCGGACGCCGAGAGCAGGCCGAAGAGCGTCGCGCCGCCGGTCGGATAGTGACCGCTCGCGATGGCTAGGCAAGTGGGCCACATCACGCTGACAGCGAGGCCGATCAGGGTCGCCGCGCCGCAGGAAACCCATGGGTTCGCCGACCAGGCCGCGACGGCAATGAGGGGTGCGGTAATGGCTGCGGCGATGAAGAGCAGCCGCTCGGGAGTCACCGATTCGAGAACCTTGCCACCAAAGAGCCGCCCGATGGACATCGCGATGAAGAAGGCGAAGAGAGCGAAGCCCCCAGCCATGGGCGTCGTGGCGAAGGTCCGTTCAACGTGGGCAGGAAGCCAAACCGCCAAGCCCGTCTCGCTCGCCCCGCAGAAAAAAATGAGCAGGAAGAGAAGCCAGAAGAGCATTCTCCGCACGAGCATCGCCCCGCTCAGCTTGCTTTCTTCGTGGTGAATGGCGGGAAAGGGAGCGCGAAGTGCGGCGATGAAGACAGCCAGCGGGACGATGGAGAAAACAAGGAATCCGATTCTCCAGTTTAGGTTGAGCGAAAGTGCGGCCAAGCCGCCCCCGAGGGCAACCACACAGCCAATGCTGAAGAAGGCATGAACCCGGTTTAGCATCGCCGCCTTGTTTTGAGGATATAGGGCAGCTACGACCGGCGAAGCGATCAGGTCCAGACATCCGATGCCTGCGCCATAGAGGAACGAGGAGATCAGGGCTTGAGGATAGCCCGTACAGAATGCGTAGCCAAGCTGGCCAAGGAGCAAGAGACCGCTGCCGGTGAGAAAGAACCGGCGGGGCCCCAATCGGTCCGCCAGAGGCCCACCTAGGAGAAGGGCAATGACGAGCGAGGTGCAAGTGACGGCAGGGAGACGGCCGAGGGCTTCATTCGTGACTTGGAATTCGCGCCCAAACTGAGTGAGGCTAAGGGCGATGAGGTTCCCGGGCACGGCCAACGCCGCCATCGAGGCGTAGCAGACCAAAAGCGGCAATCTTTCGCGCCAATTCACCCGCCGATGATGACACCGAATCAGGCGAGATTCATCAGCACTCGGGCGGCCACCTGGAGCTTTTCGATCTTCGAGGTCCGTGCTCGGCCGGAAAACACATCGTAATTGCGTGCCTCGATCCGGTCGAGAATCCGGGAATAGAGTATTCGGGCCATCCGTACAGGCTTTTGGGCGACTGGGGGCAGGAGGGGAATGCCCGGGTCCGCCGCCTCATAGAGACCGCGCGCACGAGCAATCTGGAACTTCATCAGCTCAATGAAATCGTCGGTCAACCGGGCCCCCCGCAGGTCGTCTTCGGATACCCGGAACTTCTCCATATCCTCCGTGGGAAGGTAAACACGCCCGCGCTGGAGGTCTTCGCCGACATCGCGCAGGAAGTTGGTCAGTTGCAT
>JBMOJD010000032.1:0-33817 GCA_049317025.1 Fimbriimonas sp.
TTCTCGCCGCCGTAGGAGAGGAAAACCGCATTCTTGCCCATGCGCCGGAGGGTGTTGTAGAGCATGTATCCTTGCTGATAGGGGACGGCTCCATCGGCCGTACCTTGGGCAATCAGGAGTGGGGTATTCCGCTCCTTGGATCGGAATACCGGTGAGTTGCGCAGGTAGGTCTCGAGGTCATCGTAGAAGGGCACTTCCATGCGGCCCTGCGAAGTCTCGAGAAGGGCTCCGTTCGGAACTCCCTGGTTCAAGTAGAAAGAGCCGTGCATCGAGGGGAGATCGGTCAGCGGTGCGCCGGCTACTCCGACGGCGAAGACTTTGCTGACCGTGGTCGCGAACGCGGTTTGGTAACCGCCCCATGAGTGGCCGATGAGGCCGATTTTGGTCGCATCGACACCGACATTGAGCTTGAGGACGGCCTGGACGGATGGTTCCAGGCATTCGACGGCGGAGATTCCTGGGTTGCGCGGCTTGTACGCAATGTCGGGCATCCAGACGAAGTAGCCGTTTTGCGACAGGACCTGGGGGTTGTAGGAGCTCCACTCTACCGGCAAGATGTAGCGGTGGAGTTCGTCGCTCAGTCGCTCGTAGATGTAGGTGACCATCGGGTAGGTCTTGCCCTTCTCGTAGCCGGCAGGATAGATGAGGGTTCCCTGAAGCTCGGCGCCCCATTTGCTCTTAAAGCCAATACTTTGGGCCTTACCCCACTTGTATTGCGCTTGCTGAGGGTTCGTGTTCGTGATCGGCTTGATCGCCGAGAACTGCCCATTGGTCACGTACACGTTCGGTGACTTCTCGAAGTTGCCCATCACAAAGGCGTAACGATCACCGGTCTTGATCTTGCTGAGGCCGGTGATGCTCGCGGCATCCATCGCGAGGATCTTGCCCGATCCTTTGCCATCGGCGAGGTAGTAGCCCGATGCCTTGGTGACGTCGTTGAAGGCGTGGAAGTAGAGGGGAGCGTCGGCGCGCAGGCCTTCGGGGTCATCCTCGACGTCCTCGAACCGCATCACGAGACGATCTTTGCGGCCATCCGTGAGGGGCTGGAGCGTGCCCGTGCTCGGCCGGTACAGCCAGGCATCGTAGCGGTCGTAGTAGATCGCGCCGGAGTCATCGCGAAACCAGGTCGGGCCAGCAACCGGAGGCTTCTCGGGCGTCGTTTCGTCATTCAGCTCATCGGCAAACGTGAACTTTTGCTTGGCGGTAATGTTTCGCTTTTCGCCAGTCTCCAGATTCACGACCCACCAATTCCCAAGCTGGAAGAAGGTGACGTAGCCTCCATCGGGCGACAGTTGGGCTCCATTCAGAACCTTCTCCGCAATTCTTTCGCGGTGGCCATTCAGGGTGTCGATTCGGTAGAGATCGTACGGCGTGATGCCGTCATTGTCGGGGCGGGCATAGGGCTTGGCATCAAAGAGGATCGCTCGCTCCAGGTTCGCGGTCACCCGCACGGGCTCGCCGTTGAAGTTCATGGTCGAGACGAACGGGACGAGATCGGCTTCGGGAACCACGATCTGATAGCTGGGGCCGTTCGCGGTTCGCCATATGACGGGCTGGGTGCGGGCGCGGTCCCGGGCAGCGCTCACGCGTTGCTCGGGCACCACGCGGATATCTCTGGTGCTCCAGATCTCGACGGTGGACTTGTCCTGGGGTCGCGCGTCCGGCTTTTTCTTGTCGCTCCAAGTTTGGATACCGAAGCCGACGATGGTGCCGTCCTTGTTCAGGCGAACGCCGCCGAATTCGGCAATGCGCTTTCCTTTGGGGAAGCTCTCGACCTTCTCGGGGTCAAAGACCTGAAGGGTCGGCTTGGGCTTGCGCAAGTCGGTGGCGCGGACCACGGAGAAGAAGGATCCTTCTTTGGTCTCGTCGCGGCGACCACGGAGGTAGGCGAGGGTATCGGCCTTTTCGGCAAACGTCAGGTTCCCGAGGTCGCTCTTGCCCCAATCGACTGACCGGAGGGTGCCGGTCGAGGGCTCGAAGGTCTGGATGCCCTGGAATCCGCCGGGCGTCTCCATCTCGAACGCAATCAGGTTTTCGGCGTCGTTGAGTTCAAAATCGACCACGTTCGAGAAGACCGACTGCGTGCCATCGCTGAGGTCCACCACGACCATGTCCGCGCCGGGTTCCGTAGTTCGCTGGCGATGGAAGACCAAGAACCGGCCGCCTTTGAGAAACTTGTAGGTACGGACGCCCTCGAAGATCTGCTCTTGGTTCGCGGCCAGCGACCGAATGGCGAGGCGAATTTCGACGGGCTTTTTCTCTTCTTTGAGCTTGTCGCTCACGGCCTTCGGCGGGGCGATCATGTAGCCAACGAACTTGGAGTCATCGGTGAACTGAACCGCGCCGCCAGGGAGGTCGGCGGTCGAACCAATTGGGACCGCAGCAAGCACGGGGCCGTCCGTGTTGCGCACCGTGAAGCGGCTGTCGCCCGCGACGGTGGACACGTTGAAGGCAAACCATCGGCCATCGTCCGAGAGTCGACTGAAGCTGATGCTCTCCCATTGGCCGTACTCTTCGGGGCGGAGATCCTTCAGTTGAGCTTGGGAAACGCTCAGTGAGAATAGGAAAAGGAGCGCGGTCAATGTTCGACGAACTCTCATGGAACCTACGCTACCGCAAAATCGGATTCGAAAGGCCGTTCTAGAGTTGATCTGTGTTGAGGTGGAGGATTTCTGACTCAACTGGGGTCGTGACCTCAAATGGCATTTCCAAGGGATCACGCCTCCCAATGACCCAACCTGATTGGGTCATGGCCTCGAGAACTTCGATTGCGTTCGTGTAGGTTGCCGGGGTTGGGCAGGTCTGGGCAAGAAATGCACGAAGTTGCCCGGCCGTCCGTTCCACGCCGAGGAAATCGGCAATCTTCTGATACATTCCCACGATCGGCAAGACATTGCCGTCGCGGCGCAAGGTTTGCCTAACCAAGATTTGGCCATTGTGAAAGGCCGGGACCGACTCACTTTCGGCATCGGCCAAGTTCGCGATGAATCGGCTGTACTTTGCGATCTCCCACGTGGAGTCCCCGTCACCAAAGAACTGGGTCAACTGCTTCGTGGCCCCGAGTGCGAAGGTTGCCACTCGGGCAACGCGCCAGTCGTCGTTGATGAAGCCGCCGGTGCCGAGCCACTGGAACGCCTGGTCCGGGGACAATTCCAGGCCCTCATCCTTTGCGATTTCGGCAACGTACTCCTTCAGTTCGGAGAAGTGGGCATTGGCGGTGTACCAGTAGTCGGCAAAGCGAATGTGCTGCCGAATCCGCTTCTGTTGCGACGATTCATAGTGCGAGGCTAGCCACACCGGATCGTGGGAACCCGTCAGGTGGTCCACCAGAATATAGGCGAGTTCGCGGGCGCCGGTATGGGTGAGAGTGAGACCGGCGGCGAGAATGGGGTCGGCGAATCCGGCGGCTTCACCAACGAGATACCAGTTTGGCCCGGCCATCTGATTCGCGACGAAGGACCAGTCTTTTGTGCCGTGTACGGGCCCCGATTGCGTAGCGTTGCGAAGAAGTTTGTTGATGAGGGCTTCGCTTTTGACTGCTTCCGTGTATATCTCTTCGGGGCGGAGCTTCTTCTCCTTGTAGATGTCAGCGGGCATTACTAAGCCAACGCTGGCTCGGGTGGCAGAAATGGGGATGAACCAAAGCCATCCGTACCCGAGGCTCATGACGTTTACGCGGGTTCCGCCTTGTCCGAGCGTCACGGCCCATTCGGCGTCGTCCCAGTAGGACCAGAAAGCCACGTTTTTGAGCCGGCTTGGCTCGTCCACGGTGACGCCAAGGGCTCGGCGCAGGACCGCCGCATTGCCGCTCGCGTCAATGTAGTACTTCGCGGAGATCTCGCCAGCTGAGGTTCGAAGTCCTGATATTGATGCGCCTTCGTGTAGAACCTGATTTACGGCCGTGGACTCGTGAACCTCACAGCCGCACTCCCGCGCGTGATCCAGCAGAATCTTGTCGTAGACAGAGCGCTCGACTTGGAACGCCGTTTTTCGACGTTCTCCCTCGTACTTTGCTGGCCGCTCGCCTCCAACGAAATCCTTTCCCGGCAGAAATTCGAAGTCCCAAAGGTCGTCGGTCTTGCCCCAGCGGTAGGTTGCCCCAATTTTGATTGGGAAGTTGGCGGCCTCAACCTTATCCCAAACTCCCATTTCGTCGAGAATGCTTCCGATTAGGGGGAGCTGACTTTCGCCAACATGCTCGCGAGGGAACTGCTCGCGCTCTAGGATGACTACCTTAGCTTGTTGAGCATATTTTCGGATCAAAGAACCGAGGGTACTTCCGGCGGGACCACCGCCGATAATCGCGACATCATAAGCGCACATTATCTGGTCACTATCACTGCATTGTGAAGGTGCCAGTGCGGCCATCGGGGAAGGTTAGCTCAAGGTTGAGACCGTCGCGCTTATAGCCCCACACTTGTTTCTGTCCGTTCAAGTCGACCGTGATCTGCCTTGACGATTCGATCATCGTGTACGATCCGGACTTGGTGCCCGTGGAATCTGTGAAAGTCATCTCGTTTCCAGCATCAAACTGAACCTGAATTCCTTGGCTTTGACCAGTTCCGCTGAAGAGCCCCCAGGGCGTGCTGCTCATCTCCCGCTTCTGTTCGCTGCTCACGGGAGCCGAAGATTCCCCGCATCCAACGATGCCAAGGAGGACGACCGAAAGGAGAACGAATGCCAATCGGGTCGCATTCTTTGAGAATAGCATAGATTAGAGTAAATCGCATTGGGCGATTAACATGCTGTTAAGGAACATAGGTCATGAACTGTTTAACTAAAATTTAATGGTTACTTAACATCAAGACGTCTATCCTGAACTCATCCGCATAGTCGGAGGAGATTTTTCGTGCACAAGAAGCAGGCATTCACCCTAATCGAACTTCTCGTCGTTATCGCTATTATTGCGATTCTCGCCGCCATCCTCTTCCCAGTCTTCGCTCAGGCAAAGGCCGCGGCAAAGAAGACCACTTCTCTGAGCAACCAGAAGCAGATCGGAACCGCGGTCATCCTCTATAGCTCGGACTACGACGACATGCTCCCGGAAACCGGTTGGAACGGCCCCTGCTCCATCCCCGGCACGGCAACCACGTCCAACAGCCAGTTCTCCGGAGTCCAGAGCTTCCTCACTGGTATCTACCCGTACTCCAAGAACTGGCAGATGCTCGTTTGTCCTGCCGATGCCGACAAGGGCGTTTTCGGCAAGCCCAATGAGGGCTGCTTCGAGAAGATGTTCCTTGCCGCTGGCGTTCCCGGCGCGTACGTTGGCATGGCGACGGTCAACAACGGCCTTGAGTTTGTGCGAGTTCTCCCTGCATCGTACGCCGGAAACTACCTCCTGATGCCGGGCTACCGACGCCTGAGCGAAGGTCCCTGGGCGGGCGAGCGCGGACGAAATCTCAGCCAGTTGGCGACTCCCGCCAACATGTTCTATTCGACCGACGTTGGCTCGACTCGAGTGAACGGTCTCAACTTCTCGGGTTGGTACACGGTTCCGGGTTACGGCAACCTTGGTAACGGCTCGGGCCGATGGGAGCGAGGACAGCGACACACGGGCGGCCGAAACTGGTCGTTCGCCGACGGCCACGCAAAGTACCAGAAGGAGCTTGATTACAAGACCGCCACTGGTGGGGCGAAGTCGATCCGACAGCTCGTGTACGAATACCAGCAGGCGGGAATCTTCACCTATTGGGAGACCGAAACGAAGGACTATTGCGGCTTCCCAACCAAGGAAGTTGGCTGCGACCGATAAGGTCAACGCATGACATGGGGTCCATTCCAACCTGGAGTGGACCCCTTTCGAACACATCTGCCTTTACAAACTAACTCGACCATGCTCAAAAAGTTTCAGCCCGTCATCGCGATTCTTCTCCTGGCCATTGCTGGCTTCCTTTGGTTCACTCGTGGTGCCGAGATCCTAAAGTCGACCGATTCGCCCGACCAAAAGTACGTCGATGCGACGGTCGGTGCGGCATATCAGGGCGTGTCGGAAACCGCCAGCCTGGATCAGGCAAAGGCACGAGCATTCCTGCGGACAGCTGAGCAGGCGAAGCCGGAAAACGCCTATACCGACTATCTCCGGGCCTCCGTTGCGGCGAAGGAAGGCGACACCGCGGGCGCGACCAAGGCACTTCTCGCGGGAAATGCGAAGAAGGAAGTTATCCACTACATTCTGGAACTCCCCGCCCATGAAAACGAATCGAGCCTGAGCGTGCTCCGGGCCCTCTCGAATCATGGTGAAAAGCTTGCTAGCGATAAAGGTGAGGATGCGGGCGCGTTCTTCGACGCTCTTAGAGTTGCGAGCTACCGAATCATTGGTCTCGAGCCGATCACGACGCTCAGCGTTGCGGCGGGCGTCTCGCTCATTAATCAGGTCTATTCCGACGGGATCACACATTTCACCAAATCGGCTCCGGAAACGGCCAAAGCCTGGGAGAAGGATCGGGCCGCCTTCAAGGCTTGGAGCAAGATCTACCGAGAAAAACAGAGCACCCAGCTTGGCAACGTGATTTCTGAAGTTGGGAAGGAAGCAGGCCTCAGCAAGGCCGAAATCGAGGATGTCGCCCTCAAGAAGCCGCTGGCAGACACCGCCAAGCAGGCCAAAGTCGATGAGCTCATGGCGGAGGTGGTCGTGAAGGAGCAAAAGCTACTGCGCGACATCGTGAGCGACCTGCCAAAGATTGAATCCAAGCAAGGAAACAACTAGAAATGAACAAGAAACTCTCCCTTCTGGTCGGGCTCGCGGTCGTCGTATCGGCGATCGCATTTACAGCCCTGAGCCCTAAAGTTGCAACCTACTTGCCTTCGGGATGGCGTATCTCTCCTGCGGGCCCGAGTGAAACCATCGGTGACCTCGCGGCAGGCGGCGTCACCAGCCCGAACGGCAAGTGGATCGCGTTTGCCTCGGTCGGACAAGGCAATCACCAACTGTTTGTCGTTGATGCGAAGACGGGCAGCGTAGCGAAGAAGCTAAACCTGGGCCGCGCTTGGATCGGCATGGATTGGACGGCTGATTCAACCAAGCTCATCGTCAGTGGTGGCACCGGCAACAACCTCAGAATCATCTCGGTGGCATCGGACGGCGAACTGAAGTCGGAGAAGACGCTCCCAGTTACCGATATCAAGGGCAATACGGGTTGGCTCGCGGGGCTACAACTGACTTCCGACGAGAAGTTCGTGGTCGTCGCGCTGGCCGCGGGCGACGAACTGCGAAAGATTGACCTTGAAACTGGCGCGACGGTTGCCCGCTTGGCGTTGCCCGCCGGGGCCTCGCCGTTTCAAGTTCGACGCGTTGGCTCCGACATGCTCGTTTCACTCCAAGGGGTCCAGCAAGTCGTTCGGGTCGAAACCAGCGCCTTCTCGATCACGAAGAGCTACAACACGGGGCGTCACCCGAACGACCTCTTGGTGAGTGGCGATCGCATGTTTGTCGCGTGTGGCAATGACGACACGGTGGACATCTTCGACCTCTACACCGGGACACGAGAGGAGCGAATCCTGACGCGACCCTGGCCGCAAGCTCCCGCCGGATCAACTCCCCACGCTCTCGCTCTGACCGCCGATGGCAAAAGACTTTATGTCGCCAACTCCGACAACAACTGTGTGGGTGTTTTGGACGTCGAGACTCGAGGAGCGACGCGGGTGGAAGGATTCGTGCCGACAGGTGCGTATCCGACCGCGCTCGGCGTCTTGGCGGACGGCAAGACCCTGCTAGCGGCGGCGGGCAAGGGATACGGCACTGGACCCAACGGCAACACCGATAAGATTGATCCCATTGCGCCCAAGGGCTACCCATACATTGTCGAGCTGCTGAGCGGGTTGCTGACCAAAGTCGACGTTCCGAGTGGAGCCGCTCTCGATCTCATGACCAAGAGGGTGCGTGAGCTCTCACCCTACCGGGACGGAGTGGTCGAAAAGCCGCTGACCGCGCCTAAGCCGGGCACAAACCCAATTCCAAGCCGCCTGGGCGACCCATCTCCCATCAAGCACGTTCTCTACATCATCAAGGAAAACCGAACCTATGACCAGATGTTCGGCGATCTGAAGAAGAACGGCAAGCCATACGGCAACGGCGATCCAAAGCTGACCCTGTTTGGTGAGGACGTTGCTCCCAATCACCGTCAACTGGCATTGGACTATGTGCTCCAAGACAACTTCTATGCCAGCGGCGAAGTTTCGGTGGATGGCCACCACTGGAGCAAGGGCGCGTATGTGCCTGACTTTATGCAGAGAACTTGGCCACAGCAATACAGCGGCAAAGGAGCACCTCGGCTGAGCCTAGAGCTATCGTCGACCCCTTCCGGTTTCATTTGGGACCAAGTTCGGCGCGCCGGAAAGACTTACCGGACCTACTACTATCACACGGCCGACCGACGAAGCGATGCGTGGGCCGCCGCACGGGCTAAGAACGAGCGTGACTACAAGGCAGTTGATATCTTCATCGAAGAGTTCAAGAAGTTTGAAGAGCAAAAGAACATGCCTGACTTCATGGTAATGGCCCTGAGCGAAGACCACACGAGCGGGACCCGACCGGGTGCGTTCACGCCCCAGGCTTCCGTTGCCAGCAACGACTATGGCCTCGGCAAGCTTGTGGAAACAATCTCGAAGAGCAGCTACTGGTCCAAATTCGCAATCTTTGTGCTCGAAGATGATGCGCAAAATGGTCCCGACCATGTGGACGCACACCGCACAGTGAGCTTGGTCATTTCGCCCTACACGCGAAATGCTGGCAACGACCGGACGCATTACACCACGACTTCGACCGTGCGGACGATTGAGCTTATTCTCGGCCTTCAGCCGATGAGTCAGTTTGATGCTGCCGCCACGCCAATGTATCGCAGCTTCAGAATGACGCCAGATCTGACGCCCTATGTGGCCCAGAGGCCGAAAACTGATCTGGATGCGAAGAACCCGCCCGCAAAGGAGGCACCACTGCTTGCAGCCATTGACTTCTCCGAGCCAGATCAGCTGACTCTGAGTCAGGAAATTGCCCTGAATGAGGCGATTTGGCGAAGCGTCAAGGGCAAGGTTCCATATCCGGGCGCGGTGCGTCGGTTTGGGATGGACGTTCGCGACAAGGATTGAACGGTTCTTGGTCGAACGCGGAGGCACCATTTGGTGCCTCCGCGCGCGTCATGGCCGCTCGGGTTCGTCCCATGGTTAATGGACGAGGGCGGCTTAGGATCCTCAAATTTGACTGGAAGCACTAAGTCTCACATTGAAAGAAGGAGCGCCAGCAACGTTCGGAGAACCATCCTGGAACCTACGCTACGGCAAAATTCGTAGGCAGGTTCGATCAAACTGAGAACAGTCCTAACCGCTGACAGCGCTTTTGGGCAACAATCAGAACTTGCGGTTGCCACCGGTAGCCAAACTTGCCACGCAAAGGAGATTTCCGAACCCATGTCCATCATTCCCATCCGCGCCTTCTCGCTCGTCCTGCTTTTCGCGGTGACGGGAAGCGCGCTGACCCAAACTGCCCCCGACGCCAAGAAGGAAGAGCCCAAGAAGGAAGAGCCAAAGCGCGATCCGAAGTCGCTGGATTACGAAAAAGCGGTCAAAGATCTCAAGAAGATCGATGGCCCTTTTGTCATCTACCAGCGACGCAAAGACGTCCTGATTGAGCTACCCGAAGACAAGATCGGCAAGGTTTTCTACATCCAGGCCGCTTTCAACACGGGTGTCGATCCCTTCAACCTCCAAGCCGGGGCCCCGATTGGCAACAATGCGGTGGACGCGTTCCGATGGGAAAAGAACGAAGAGTCGGTGAGCATTGTGCGCCCGAACCTGAAGTACCGATGGGACAAGAGCGACCCGCTCGCCCTCGCTTCGGAGCGGACCTTCCCCGAAGCTATTCTTGGCACATTCCGCATCGAGCAGACGAATCCGGAAAAGAAGCTCCTGCTGGTCAACGCGACCGCACTTCTGAACGGCGACTACCTTCGTCTCAACGAGATGATCGGTGCCCTTCTGGGTGGTCCGTACCAGTTGGATCGCGAGCGATCTGGCGTCGAGAAGGTCAAGGGCTTCGCTGAGAACACCATCGTCCAGATGAAGCTCCACTACGCATCGCCTCGCGGCGGTGGCGGCAGCCAGGCCATTGATATCCTCGGACTCGGCGGCGGTAACCACCTCGAAGACGACCGAAGTGCCTCGATGAAGGTGACGTACAACCTTTGGTACCCCAAGGAAACCACCTACAAACCCCGCCTAAGCGACCCGCGCGTGGGCTATTTCACCCAAGATTTTTATGATGTCGGTCGCTTCTACAACCGCGACCGGACCGAGCGCTACATCAACCGCTGGAACTTGCAGAAGAAGGACCCCAAGGCGGCGGTGAGCGAGCCGGTGAAGCCGATTGTCTGGACGATCGACCCTTCGATCCCTGCCAAGTGGCGACCTTCGGTGAAGGAAGGCATTCTCCGCTGGAACAAGGCGTTCGACGCCCTCGGATACAAGAACGCCGTCCAGGTTCAGGACGCTCCGACCGATGCCGACTATGACCATGCCGACGGACGCCTCAACGTCATCCGCATGACGATGAGCGAGGATGCGGCCTACGCGATTGCCCTCGCCCGCACTGATCCTTTCACCGGTGAAGTCGTGAATGCGGCGGTCACGCTCGACGCCAACATGCTCTCGACCACCGCGTTCGAGCATTCGGACTCCATCATCACCGGCCAGGCTTCGTACGACCGTTCGATGTCGGTTCTGCGGCGCGGCAACGTCGCCCCCGGTAAGGTCGCTGAGTTCCTCGAAGCCTCCGAGCGCGACGAGGCGGCGGAACGGTCACAGGCCGTTGCCCGCAAGTTCGGTTGGACCGCCCCCGCCTGCACCTACGCCCACGATCACCTTGCAGACCTGGAGTATGGATGGAGCGCGGTTGCCGCCCTTGGTCCGGTTCTTGGCGTCAAGATCAGCCGCGATAAGTACATAGAGCAGTTCATGGCCGACGTCGTCAGCCACGAAATTGGCCATACGATGGGCTTGCGCCACAACTTTGCTGCCAGCACGGCGCTGACCACGGCCCAGCTCGCTGATGATGCCCTCACTAGCCGACTCGGAATCACCGCTTCGGTGATGGACTACACGCCGTTCAACTCAGTTGCAGTTCTGAAGGGTGCCAAGAACTACTACATGCCGACCATCGGCCAGTACGACATCTGGGCGATTCGTTACGGCTACATGGACGTGGTCGCCACGAGCCCCATCGGCGAGAAGGCAGCCCTGAGCAAGGTTGCGGCCCAGAGCGGACAACCTGGCCTTGCGTTCATGACCGACGAAGACGCTGACGCTTGGAACCCGACCGTTCTGCGGTTCGACCAGGCCAAGGATTCGATCGTCTACAGCCTCAACAACCTGATCCTCGCTCGCAAGATGCGCGACTATGCGATCAAGAACCTGCCGAGGCCGGGCGAAAGCTACGCGGCTCGAACGGAGATGCTCCAGCAGGCATTCGGTCGCACATTCCGCGAGGCGCGCTTCCTGGCGCGGTTCGTCGGGGGCGTGGTCGCGACGCGACAGTTCCGTGGTGATGCCAACGAGAAGCCGACCCTTGCGCCAGTCAGCCCGGCTCTGCAACGCCAGGCCACCCACATCATCACCGCCAACCTTCTCTCGGCCAATGCGTTCAACCTGCCCGAATCGGTTCTGAACTCGATGAGTGGAGACAAGAACAAGGACGCGACGGCGAATTGGACGGCTCCGTTCCGCTCGCTTATTGCCGCAAGGCAGAGGCTCGCCCTGGTTCAGCTCCTGAGCGCGGACACCACCGACCGGGTGGCGGAAAATGCGTTCAAGACGAGCAAAGGTGCCTACGAGGTCGACGAGCACTACGGCATCATTGTGTCGTCGGTGTTTTCCGAAGTTGGCAAGGGCGTGAAGATTCCGGCTCTGCGCCGGGACCTGCAACGGCTGGCGGTGAGCGCTCTCATCAGCCAAGCCAGCGCCCCGCAGGGTGCGATCAACGAAGACACGCGGACGGTGGCCGCCGATTCGGTGCGAAACCTGAACGTTCGGTTCCAGGAAGCCCTGAAGAACGGAGCCGGATTGGATTCGATGACCCGCGTCCACCTGCGCGATGCCCAAGAGCAGATTGCTCGCTTCTTGGCCCGCCAGTTGGCGAGTGCTCGCTGACCTAGGACCCCAAATGAGCATCACCCTGGCGAATGTCGGCGCAGCTGTGGAGGACCTCCAGTCCTTCATTGGCCGCGCCGTCGCCCGCCAGGGTGGGTCCACGGTGGCCCGCAAGCCGGGCCACCGCATCAAGTTTGTCTGGCCGCCTCATTCCATCAGCCATGAATTCCATGTGCTGAACTCAGATTGGACGGGGAGTGCCCATTTTGAGGCCTACACCGAGCGGTTCGATGTCAAGGTCGCGCGGACTCCTTACGGCGTGTTTGGTCGGTGCGAGAGCCTGTGGCTCGAGGCCCGGGGGACCGACGAGGCCGAAATGCTTGGCGAAATGCGGACCCTCGCTGAGCCGCTTTTCCAGCGCCAACTGCTGATCCACAAGACTCTAGAGCGACCCGGGCGTTACGGCGGCTCGATTCGCGAATTGAGTTCGTTTGATTTGTTGAAACTGCTTTACTGCGAGGATCGCGACGTTGCCAACGAAGCGAAAACCGAGATCGAAAAGCGCGCGAGCGAGCAGCGGTTTCTGGAGCCTCTTTTGGTGGTCCTGGAAGATCGCGCCCATGCCAACCGACGGTCGGCTCAGTGGTGCGTGCTCGATCTTTTCGAGGATTTGCCGAGTTTTACGCCCACGCTTGACGAGGCGAAGTTGGCGGTTGCGGCCATCCGGCGCCTGATCATCGAAGCCGAAGACGACTGTGCGCGGGCCATCTTCAAGGCCGGGGTCGTGCTCGGTGGGCACTTGCCTTCCACCCTGGGTGGGGAGGCGCTCCTGACCTGCCTCAAGTCGGCCCAACGCATTGGGCGCCGATCCGCCATCCATGGCCTGTTCCACGTCGTCGAGTGGGCACCGGAGCAGTGCGATTCGGTTGTGGCCGCTCTGCACGAGCAAGCCCTCGTGGACCCGGAACCTCTACTGCGTGACTACGCGGCCCACATGGCCCGCGATCTCGCCAACGGTGACCTTGAGCACGCGCTGGAGCCCTTCTTCGAGGGCGAAGACCTCGGCAAGCAGCCGCCCCCTTTTGAAGTCAGTTTGGCTTGGACGGATTGATTGCTTGGGGAGACGCTGGACGCAGGTCGCCTGACGCGGTTCATTTGACGCGAGCAATTTGGTGCAGAAAGTCTGGCAGACTGCATTTGCTGATCCCGTATTTCTGTGTTATGATGCGGATATAGACGACTCCCGCTAAGCCTGCGGTGAGCGCCGTTGGAGGGCACATCTCCTGAAATCCAAAAGGCCACTAAAGATTGAGGTAGGCGACGATAGCAAGGACATAGAAGGCGCCCTGGCCTGCATTCTCATTGGTCCGGCAGCTGTAAGCCTTCTAGAATCGCTCTACTACGACGCAATTTTTGTATCTCATTGGCCACTCCGGGAGTTCGTTTACGACCACGGGCCTTGGGGCATGTTTCTGGTTGGCTTCATTGTTGGCTGGATTGCATGGGCCTGTGTCAAGACCCGGCTGATTGTGACTGTCACCTCGCTCTTGATCACATCCGTCGTCATCTCCGAAAGTCGTGGTATGTGGATCTGGGCGGGCACTTTTGACCGCGCGCTCCAGTCGCGCTGGGATTGGCTGGTGCCCCTCTTCGTTGGTGGTGGAACGTCGCTGTTGCTTGGCTCTGGTCTGCGGGGTCAAGCGGCAAGATGGGTGCCGAGAGTTGAGGTCACGATGTTCATCCTCGTTGCCGCTTCCATCCTCACCTATGTTCAGTCTTCCGAGACGGAAATGATCACGGTATTTCCGCCGACACGACACTTTGTGCTATTTGGATTAGTTGCTCTGAGTGCAGTTGGTCTGCTATTTATAAGGCTGAGAAATGAAAACTAAAGGCTTTACCCTTGTCGAAGTCTTAGTCGTGATGTCGATCATCGCGCTGCTGGCCCTGGTGACTTTCCCGGTGTTTCGGCAATCTGTGAGTCAGGCGAAGAATACAAACTGCTTGTCCAACGTGCGGCAGCTTGTGGTCGCCCAGTTGCTGTACTACGAAGACTGGCAAGCATTTTCGGGCGAACCAAGTGGGAGTCCGGCCACGGTCAAGCGCCTCGGTGGTGTCCTCTTCGAATGCCCAGCGGCTGAAGTGTCCTGGCGCAAGACGAACTCGTATGTCAACCTGATGATGCCCATGGACGCCGACCCGGCCCCCGGGGAGACCAAGCGTCAAGCGGAGAAGTATGCAAGCGATGTTCTGGAGTGCTTCGAGAAGAGAGCGGGAAGCTTTCCCGTAGTCCTCGATCAGAACCATGCGACCGAGAAGGAGACCTACCGTGGATCAGGGTCCCAGTTCGTGCTCGTAGGCCGGCAATCGGGAACGGTCGAGCGCGTGCCGAAGGCCCGCATCGACGATGTCTATGCGGGCAGAAACGTCCCTTGTGACCCGAGTGTGATCCTATACAATTTCTGAGTCACTTGGGACCGGAGATGGGCCTGGACCGGGCGTCCAGGCTCCTGAAGCGGACGAGGCGTCCGCGCTCCCGGGAGGTGCATCCTTAGATACCGTATAAGGTGCGGTACTTCTTGTCGAGGCCAGCGAGGTAGTCGCTGGGGTCGATGCCCTTTCCGGTGACTTCCTTTACAAGAACCCGGGGAGAGAGCTTGCGACCCTGGCTATAGATCTTGGCTTGCAGCCAGCCTAGGATCGCCCCGAATTCACCCTTGGCAATTTGGTCTTCGGCGTCGGGAATATCCAGCTTCAGGGTGTTCCAGAACTGGTAACTAAGCAAGTTGCCCATCGAGTAAGTGGGGAAGTAGCCGATGGAGCCCATCGACCAGTGCACGTCTTGCAGGCAACCCACCGAATCGGTCGGCGGGGTGAGTCCGAGGTATTGCTCATACTTGGCGTTCCACGCATCGGGCAGGTCGCGAACGGCCAGCTTTCCGGTCAGCACATCGCACTCGATTTCGAAGCGGACTAGGACGTGGAGATTGTAGGTAAGTTCGTCTGCCTCGACGCGAATGAACGACGGGTTGACCTTATTGATCATCCGCAGGAATGGATCAAGTTCCACGTCGCCGAGGGCAGGGAAGGCGGCCTTGAGATCAGGCAGGAAGTGCTGCCAGAAGCCTCTGCTTCGCCCCACGTTGTTCTCCCAGAATCGAGATTGACTCTCGTGGACGCCGAGCGAAGTACCACCGGCCAAAGCGGTGCGATCCCACTCCATCGGTGAGCCTTGCTCGTACATTCCGTGCCCGGCTTCGTGCAACGAGCCAAAGATCGCGCTCGGCAGGTAATCCTTGTAGCGCGTCGTCAAGCGAACATCGCCAATCGAGAAGGTCGTGCAGAAGGGATGCGGGGCCGTGTCCTGGCGGCCACGGCTCATGTCGAATCCAATCGCCTTCACAAGCTTCTCGGTAAAGGCTTTCTGGGCGGGAATGTCCCACGTGCCATGGAGAAGCGAATCGTCCACCGGTCCGGCTGCAACCAAATCTTGGGCCAGCTTGACTTGGGGGCCACGAATGGCATCGAACATCGCTTGGCAATCGGCGGCCGTCGCTCCTTCTTCGTACTGGTCGATCAAAGCGTCGTAAATGTGGTCGGTGTAGCCAAGGTAGGTGGCTTCTTGGCGAGCAATCTCGAACATCCGCTCCAAGATTGGCGCGAAGGCGAGGAAGTCATTATTCGCACGCGCCTCGACCCACTTCTCGTGGCCCTCGGCAGAAAGTTTGGATTTCTCTTCGACCAAGGCGGTCGGCAACTTCGTGGCGAGATCAAGGTCTCGCGAGACGACGCGCAGGAGGTCCACATCGTCACCGGAAGCGTCCGACTTGGCTTCTTCCAGCAGCCGTTTGGTCTCATCGGCAGTGAAGATTTCGTGGGCCATGCGGCTGAGCGTGCCCACATGCTCGGCACGGGCCGAGGCACCGCCATGGGGCATGTAGGTCTGCTGGTCCCAATCCATGATCGTTACCGCCGTCCGGAGGGCATTGACTTCGGACAGGCGCAAGTTGAGAGCGGAAAGCGAGTCGGACATGGCGAATAGGTTACCGCCACCCAAGCAGGGAAGTTCAGACCGACCAGGGCCGGACTTCGCCGAGCTCGTTGCCGCCAGAATCGAGCCGCAAGGACCCAAGGCGCAAGATTCGGGCCGGCGCCGGGGGAATGGCGGTGCACTTCGCCCGTATGACCCCGCGCTTCCAATCAATATCGGTGATGAATCCGCAGCCGAGGTCTTCGCCATTCTCTCGGACGAGGGCGCAAAAGAGGCCGCGATAGCGATCCGGCGAGGCAAAAGTCGCCCGCGAGCAGCCCGAGGCATCCAGCGCGCGCGATACCCCCTCGTCGTTCGGCTCCTCATCCACGACGGCAAACAGGGTTGAGGCGGCAACCTCGCAGCGAAGAGCTTGAATGCCCAACGTCTTGGGGTCAATCACTTTCCCAGAGCCCAGCCGCGCTCCTTCTAGGGTGACGTCAGAGAGAAGCACGGTGTGGTCCAAGCACTTCTCGATCATCCGAATCCATTGGGCCTTTCTTTGCGCATGTTGAACCAAGGAGAACGTGGTCTCGACACTTATCTCCTCAGGTCCCACGGGAAAACCGGCCTGATCAATGGGCGTTTTCTCCGCCACGAGAATCCGGTCCGGCCGCACGAACTGCGCCACCAAGAGAAGCAACTGGCGCAAAAGCGGCGAGCCGTTGATGGGGAAGCACAGGATGATCGCGTTCTCATCGGTCAGCCGGAGCATCTCGACCAGAGCGGCGATGATCATGTGCGGCGCGCGTGCGGCGTCCAAGCTGCCATAGAATCGCGCCATCACCGGGCGGTCACCCCGGAGGGCGACTAGGCGCCCGGCATGGCCGAAGGTGGTGTCGGCGGGGTCAATCACAATGAGGTCGCGCCCCCGGCGCTCGGCTTTCAGCCAATCGCGCCAAGAGGTGTCCGCGCTTCCCACGAGTAATGTTCGACCCACCAACCGGAACCGTACCTGACGAGGTGCGAAGGTACGCTCATTCACGTTCATGGCGAGCACTTTTGGGACCTTGTTTCGGATTTCCACCTTTGGCGAATCGCATGGTGGCGGCGTTGGCGTTGTGTTGGATGGCTGCCCGCCCCGCGTGGCCATCGACCGCGAAGTGATTCAGTTCGAGCTAGACCGCCGAAGACCGGGGCAGAGCAAAATCGTCACCCAGCGCAAAGAGTCCGACACGGTCGAAATCCTGAGTGGAGTGAGCGAAGACGGGTTTTCGCTCGGAACTCCAATCGCGATGCTGGTGCGCAACACGGACCAGCGATCGAACGACTACGACGAAATGCGGGCAAAGTATCGGCCAAGTCATGCTGATTTTGCCTACGACCAGAAGTTTGGGATTCGGGCCGTCTCCGGTGGGGGGCGGGCTTCGGCGCGCGAGACGATCGGTCGGGTCGCCGCGGGCGCGGTGGCCAAGACAATCCTCCGCTCGCTCGGCGTCGAAGTGTTGGGCTGGGTCGAGAAGATTCAGCACCTGAAGCTTGAGATTGATCCTTTGACTGTGACCCTCGACCAGGTCGAGGCAAACCCGGTGCGATGCCCCGACCCCGAGATGGCGGCGCGGATGATCGGCCTCATCGAGGAAGTGCGCAAGCAAGGCAATTCGATTGGCGGGGTGGTCCGGTGTTTGGCGAAGGGTGTCCCGGCAGGTTGGGGCGAGCCAGTCTTCGACAAGCTAGAAGCTGACCTCGCCAAGGCCGTGATGTCGTTGCCTGCGTGCAAGGGGTTTGAAGTTGGAAGTGGTTTTGCGGGCACGGACCTCCTCGGCACGGAGCACAACGACGAATTCGAGGCCGATTCGGACAAGGTCGTGACGACGAGGTCGAACCACTCCGGCGGCATTCAAGGGGGAATCTCGAACGGCATGCCGATTTTGTTGCGAGCGGCTTTCAAGCCAACGGCCACAATCATGAAGGAACAACACACAGTGACTGTCGAACATGAAAACACGACGGTTGCGGGACGTGGACGCCATGACCCGTGCGTGTTGCCCCGCGCCGTGCCGATGGTGGAAGCCATGGTCGCGCTCGTTTTGGTCGATCACGCCTTACGCCAAAAAGCACTGTCTTAGGAAAATGACCCGATTCTACTGATGCATCGTCAATCCGGAACCGTCTGACTTGTTGGGAGCGAACTAGAGAGAAGAGTAATGACGGGCGAACGCATACTGGCCGCGATCGTGTTTACGGACGTGGAGGGTTTCACCGCGAGGGCAAGCGACGATGAGTCGCTCGCTTACCGTTTGCTGGAAGAAGATTTCACCGTCATGCGGCGCGTGACCCAAGCCCGGGGCGGTCGGGTGCTGAAAACCATGGGCGACGGAATGCTCATGCTCTTCGCCACCGCTTCTGACGCCGTCGATTGCGCTCTCGACATCCAACGCGAATTCAGCGAAAGGAGCAAGCAGGCGCTGGAGCACCGCATCGGGGTCCACCTTGGTGACCTCCTTTTGGTTGAGAATGATGCCCACGGCGACGGTGTCAATGTTGCAGCGCGCCTTCAAGCCGAGGCTTCGCCGGGAGGCGTTGTCCTTTCCCAAACGGTCTATGACATCGTGCGGGGTCGTCTTCAAATCTCCGTTCACGACCTCGGTGAGCGGCAACTGAAGAACTTGCCGGAGCCCTTGCGCTTGTTCGAAGTTTTGCCCAACAGCACCCCGCGCATTCGTCGCCACGCTGCGGTCGCGGCGCCATCTGGGATCGCGCCGGCCATGTTCTTCCTGGGCTGCTGCATTTTGGTGGCGGTCGGGGCGTTTTGGTTCCGTGATTCCGCCCCGTCTGCTCGTCGAGCGGCCGAGCAGGCGGCGAGTCAGCCTGCCGCCCTGACGCGTGGCGACGTCCAGCGCCTCCTTGCCATGACCGCGGAGAGACAGAAAGACAAATCCGGTGATCAGCCGATCTCGGATGTGCCAGAGGGTCGCCCGGGTGACACGATTCAACTGCTCCCGAACGCGGCCAGGAACCCCGGAAATGAGGCGGGCCCAGCCGTTCCTACCAAGCCCAAGCCACCTGCCACTCGGGCCGTCGTGCTCGAAACCACGAAGGACCCGGCCAAGGTCGAGGAGGCGTTCAAGACCATGGAGAAGGAGTTCGGCGGGGCCAAGTTTGCGCGATTTGGACCGCAAATGGCCGAAGCTCTCAAGAATATGGACCTTGGACTTGATGAGGGCGAGCAGGCCGAAATTCGGGTTGGGCTTAACGCCGTCGCGAGGAGCATGCAAGCCTACGGCGAGACTCGGGAGAAGTTCAAAAAGGGGTACCAGTTCGATGCCATGCTTTCCTGGCTCGGTGAGCAGAGGGAGATGCAGGGATCGCCGTTTTACACGAGGATCGTGAGCCACTGGTCAACTTTGGCTGAGTTCTGGGGCGGCCTCCAGATGTCACTCGCTGCCACCAGCGTGACGGAGCCGGTGGCGCTTCCGGGAGTCGCTAGCGGAGTCTACTGCGTCGGGGCAAATGAGGTTGTGATGAATACTCGTGGCGGGCGGCCGAAGCGCTCCCGGCTCACTGATCTCAGCCCGACCGTGATCCGGGCACTCGCCGAGCGTCTCTGGTCCAAAGATGGGATGAGCGACGATGAAAAGCGTCTGCTCCGGGCCTTTGACCGGGAGTATTTGCGGTCGTCGGGGCCAAGTGACGCGCAAGTTTCGGCCGCACCGAACGAGGATGCAGGATGATTACCTTTCTCGCCGCCGCGCTGACCTTTGCAAACCCAGTCTGGAAACCCCTCGGCGAGCCCGGCTCGGGAGGTTGGGTGACGTCCCTTTCCATGAGTCCGTACGACCCAAAGCGAGTGCTCATCGGCGGGGACATGCTCGGAGTCGGTCTGAGCCTGGATCGAGGCGAAAGCTGGGGCGCAACGAGCGGATTCCGTAGCTGGGAAATCGCCGAATTCACCTGGCACCCGACCGATCCCAAAACCGTCTGGGTCGGCACCATGAGCGGACCCTACAAGAGCGAAGACGGCGGCCAGACTTGGCAAGAGAAGCGCAAGGGCTTTCCCGAGGCGAGCAGTGGGTTTTACTCGGCTCCGATCCAAGTTGTGCTGTTCGATCCGACCGATGCGAAACGGCTACTCGCCTTCGGCGGGTCCCATCGCGAATGGTCTTCGCCTGGCAATCCCCAGTGGGGGGCAGTCTGGGAGAGCAAGGACGAGGGGAATTCTTGGTCAAAGCTCAGTGATTTGAAGTCCGGCGCTGGTGCAGGATTGAACATCGTCGCGGCCCGCTACAGCGGCAAATCTATCTTCGTGGCGGCCCTCGGCGAGGGAGTCCATGCAAGTGAAGATGGAGGCAAGACCTGGGAAGCTCGGAATGGTGGCCTGCCGCACCTGCGCGTGAAGGGCCTCGTCGCGAACTCCAAGAATCCGCGCCAACTTTGGGCCTCGCTCGACTGTTTGCCCAAGGGTGACGATGTCCTTTCGGGCGGGGTGTTTCGCACCCTTGACGGGGGCCTGAGCTGGGTCCCGGCGCAAAAGGGCCTGCGCATCAGCAATGGAAAAGATGGAAATCTGACCCCGCGCTATCCCGCCCTCGCCATCTCGGCGTCCGACCCGAACCGCCTTCTTACCAGCGATACGGCTTGGGACAATGGGGTGATCTACATCACGAAGGATGGCGGGACGAGCTGGCAGCTGAGCGCCAAGCGGACCGATATCACCATGCCTCTTCCGGCTGGCCTGGGCCAAACCGTATTCACTTTTGACCCCGTGAATGCGAATGTCGCGTTCGCGGCGGGCTCCGAGCATGTCATCCGCACGACGGATGGCGGGGCACTTTGGTCGGATGTGGCCTCGCGCCCGGGTGGAAACGGTTGGCGCGGACGTGGCTTCACCGGATGGGTTTCGACCAACTTTAAGTTCAACCCGCTGGTTCGCGATTCGGCCTACTTCCTTGGCATGGACGCAGCAAACTTTTGGCAAACCAAAGATGGGCGGCAGAGCTGGACGCGAGGACGAACGGGCCTTCCCGATTGGGGAGGAGCGCGTGACGTTGTCTTTGCTGGCCCTCAGACTCTCTTTGTCACGCTTGGCCAAGGCGGAAACTTCGACGGAATCGGTAGATCGACCAACGGGGGAGTCGACTGGACGGTCTTGGCGGGAGATGCCCACGGGCTCCCCCCGTTGGGATCGGCGAATTCGGCAGCAATCGGGCTCTTCGTCCTGCCGAGCAGCCCGAATGTGGTCTTCGCCACCATTGGCGGCAAGCTCTATCGGACGACAAACGCGGGGGAAACGTGGACCAAGATCCACGACGGACCCGGCTTAAGTTGGATTGCGGGCGTACCTAACCAAGCTCGCCGTTTCTTTGTCGCGGGCCAACAAGGGCTCTATCGCTCCGACAATGGTTCCGATTTGAACCTGGTGGAGGACGGCCCGAATGACCTCAGCCGGATCGCGGTGGACGCGATGCCAACCGTATATGTGACTTCGTGGCGAAGCCAAGGCGGGCTTTGGCGCTGGCAAGCAGGGAAGTGGACCAAGCTCCTTCAGGACAGAATGATCGGCACGGTCGCCGTCGATCCGACCAACCGAAACCGCATTGCGGTGGCGACTGACGACCATCCCTACAAAGATATCGCCGACGTCTCGGGCGTCTGGGTCAGCACCGACGCGGGGGCGACGTGGAAGCAGTTGAACGAAGGTTTGCCCATGCTGCGAGGGAACGTGCTTGCCTTTAACCCGTGGAAACCGGGCGAATTGGTCTTTGGCACGGGCGGCCGGGGCTTTTGGGTCATACAACTTTAGATTTTTAGTCCCGAAGATGGAACTTTCCGCCGGGGACACAACTTAGTAACGATGTGTGACACCGATTGGGTGTCGTAGTCGGGAGATATCAAAACCATGCGAAACAAGATGATGATCAGCGCCGTTGTTGCCGTTGCGGCTTCTGCCTTTGCTTTCGGACCGAATTCTGGCCTAAACAAGGGCGAGAGCGTGACCCCGTTCCACCCCCAGCACGTCAGCGGACCGCTGGCTAACTCGGACAAGTGCTTCCCCTGCACCTTCCAGTCTCGACCCCAGGTCCAGGCTTGGATCAATGGCGACGACGCGAAGAACGTTGCTGGTATCGCCAAGGCTCTCGACAAGGCCATGACCCAGTACAAGGGTTCCGAATTCAAGGCCCTCGTCGTTTTCGTCGTGGAAGATTCGAAGGTCGCCGCGACCAAGCAGGTCGTTGCTGGCTACGCCAAGGGCCTCGGAAACCAGGTCGCCATGGCCGTCCTTCCGAAGAGCAACTCCGCCGTTGCTGAATACAAGATCAACACTTCGGGCGACATCAAGAACACGATCTTCGCTTACAAGAACTGGAAGGTCGAGAACAAGATGGTCAACCTCCAGGCCGACGATAAGGGTGTTCAGGCTCTTAACGGCGCGATCGCTCAGCTCGTCAAGTAATTCAGGCTCGGCCTGACGAACAGAAAGGCCCCCGCTGGAATCAGCGGGGGTCTTTCATTTTGCTACCGATGAACTACTTCACCGATAGCAAGTCAATCTCGAATTCCACAATGCTCTTGTCTGGGAGCATCACCGAGACCATCTCGTTGCGGCCGATGCGCGGCGGGATGCGGGCCTTCCGCTTTCCACCAGGCCGCATGCCAACGACGGCAGCATTGAAACCAGAAATCACGGTCGGGGCACCGACTTTGAACGTGTAGGTGCCGCCGTATTCGCTGGAAGCATCAAACTTCTTCCCATTTAGGATCGTTCCAACAAACTTGACGGTGACCGTGTTGCCTTCTTTGACTTCCGGTCCGGACCCTTTCTTGAGGTCCGTAATTGTCACAGTTTCGAGGTCGGCGGCCTTAATGATGCCAAGGCACTCAACTTCAAAGAACAGGTCCGACTTGGGCGGGATCGGGCCAGTCGACCGGTCGCCGTAGGCAAGATCGAAGGGAATCGAGAGTGATCGCTTGCCACCTTCTTTGATCCCAACCAGGCCATCGTCCCAACCCTTGATGACTTCGCCATTGCCAAGATACATGTGCATGGGCATGGTGTTCAGGTTTGAATCGAACTCCTTCCCGTTGGCCAGTTTGCCGCTGTACTTCAGGGCAAGGAGGTCGCCTTTCGCGGCACCCGGCCCTTTGCCCGTCACGGTGTCTTTGATCTCCAGCTTCACAACCTTCGGTTTCGCGGTTGCGTCTGTTTTTGCCTCGGCGGTGGATTTCTCATCCTTCGGCTTGTTGCAGCCAATACCGCCGAGAGCCACGATGGTCACCAAGGCGAACGGGACCAACCACCAAGATCGTAAAATCGACATTGCTTCTTGAATGTACCTCTCGGCCTGCCTCCGGGGCTCCGTTGCCCTCGATTTCACCCTGAAGATTGGCCTTGCCCGCGAGCCTGCCTTGCCTTTCGCGAGGCGAAGTGGCGTAAGATAGGGTTCCTCGTCGGACGGAAGATTGCAATGGTGCGCTCTGGAATCATTTGGATCATTGGCTCGGTGCTGTTTGTCGGCATCGCGATTGGTATGCCTTCTGGCCCGAAGGCCCCCGCAAAGCAGGCCCCTAAGCCGCAAAAGCGAATCGTGGATTTCAACCGAGATGTTCGGCCGATCCTGAGCGAACACTGCTACAAGTGCCACGGACCGTCGGCGAAAGACGTGGGTGGTGGCCTCCGGCTGGACAACCCATTCAGTGCCAAACGTGATCGTGGTGGCGCTGCCGTTGTGGAGGGTCACCCCGACCGCTCGCTGATCATCGCCCGGGCAACCGCCAAGAACGCCGCGCTACAGATGCCGCCGCCGAAATCGGGCATGAAGCGATTGACCCCGGAGCAGGTCGAAACCCTGCGGCTCTGGATCGAACAAGGGGCCAAGTACAAGACGCATTGGTCGTTCGTGCCTCCATCGCTTCCCGCGATTCCCAAAGTGAAGGATGCCGCCTGGCCGCGAAACTCGATTGACCGCTTTGTGCTGGCCAAGCTCGAAGGAGAGGGCCTCAAACCGGAGGCAGAAGCCGACCGAAGCACCCTGATTCGCCGCGCGACTCTGACCCTGACCGGCCTTTTGCCCACGCCCGAAGAAGTTGACGCGTTTCTCGCTGACAAGAAGCCCGGTGCCTACGAGCGAGTCGTGGATCGGTTGCTGGCAAGTCCGCGCTACGGCGAGCACCAGGCCCGCTTTTGGCTGGATGCCGTCCGCTATGGCGACACCCACGGTCTTCACCTCGACAACGAGCGCTCGGTCTATCCCTATCGCGACTGGGTGGTGCGCGCGTTCAACAACGACCTTCCGTTCGACAAGTTCACCCAATGGCAGCTCGCCGGAGACCTCTTGCCGAATCCGACCACGGAAATGAGGCTCGCAACTGGCTACGTTCGGATGAACCCCACGACGAGCGAAGGCGGGGCGATCGAAGCGGAATTCCTGGCCAAGAACACGTTTGACCGGGTTGATACGACCAGCACGGTGTTCCTTGGCCTCACCGTCGCCTGCGCCCGTTGCCACGACCACAAGTACGACCCGATTTCGCATCGCGATTACTTCCGGCTGTACGCCTTCTTCAACAGCACCGCCGACGCGCCCCTTGATGGCAATGATTTCGTGCCGGGCCCGGTGATGAAGGCCCCGACCCCGGAGCAGGATCGAGCGCTGAATGAGATGCGCACCGAGATGGCGTCTCTCCAGGCCGCCGTGCCCGCCGAGACCGCCAAAGTCTGGGCCGCTGCAGCCAATATCGATCCGCCCAAGTTTTCCGAGTTTGAGGTGACGGGGCCGTTCAAGGCGGGAAGTTATGATGCCGCCTTCAACAACGTTGTCTTCCCCGAGCCGGGTGCGCCAACCAGAGCGCTCCAGTGGCGACCGCTTGACCTGAAGCGAGGCGAACCCAAGACTGGCATCGTTGGCGAGGAGAACGCGACCGCCTACATTCGCGCTACCATCACGTCCTCTTTGAAGCGGCAGAGCACGCTCGAACTGGGAAGCGACGATGGCATCAAGGTCTGGCTGAACGGCCAGTTGGTCCACTCGAATTCCTCTGTTCGCGCCCTCGCTGTCGGCATGGACAAGGTCACCGTGACCCTGCAAGAAGGAAAGAACGACCTCCTCATCAAGGTGATCAACGGTACCGGCGGAGATGGCGTGTCGTTCCAACTGAACGATGGACTCGCCGCTCGAGTGAATGCCCTCTACGGCCAAATCAAGGCGGGAGATACTTCGCCTGGGGTTATCTCTCAGGTTCACGGCTTGTATCTGGAAGCGGGGCCAAACACTCCTGCCGCGGACCGGTACCGCAACCTCGTCAAGACCTCAACCAAGCTGGAAGAGGAGTTGCCTTCGAGCCTCATCGCCGAAGAGCTGAGCACCCCGCGACCGTCGTTCGTTCTGAAACGAGGGGAATACAACCTTCCCACCGACCGCGTCTATCGCGCTGTCCCGGCCGCTCTCGGCACCCTTTCGCCGAAGGCGCCGCTCAATCGCTTGGGTCTCGCCAACTGGCTCATCGACAAGCGCCACCCGCTCACTTCGCGAGTATTTGTCAACCGAATCTGGCAACAGCACTTCGGCACCGGCATCGTGAAGACGGCGGAAGACTTCGGCAACCAAGGCGAGTGGCCTAGCCATCCCGAACTGCTGGATTATCTGGCCGTGAAGTTCCGCACCGATGGATGGAGTGTCAAGCACCTGCATCGCATGATTCTCACTTCGTCGGCGTTCCGCCAGCGAGCGGCGATCTCGAAGCAGAAACTCGAACGCGATCCCGCCAACCGCTGGATCTCGCGTGGCCCTCGGTATCGTCTCGATGCCGAGGTAATCCGCGACAACACCCTGTTCGCGGGGGGCATCCTAAATGAGAAGATCGGCGGCAAGGGCTTCCGGCCGTATCAGCCCGGGGGGCTTTGGGAGGCGATTGCCTTCCCCGGCAGCAACACGGCAAACTATGTCCAGGACCGCTCTTCCGAGATCTACCGACGCAGCTTGTATCTGTTCTGGAAGCGAACCAGCCCGCACCCGATCATGCTGGCCTTCGATGCCCCGATGCGCGAGTTTTGCTCGGTGCGCCGGTCTATTTCGAACACTCCCACCCAGGCACTCGTGACTTTGAATGAAACGGCGCTTTTCGAATCGGCGAGATTCCTGGGCGAGCGACTGGTGGCCACTCCGGGCGACGACGCCAAGAAGCTCTCTCAGGCTTTCCGGCTGACCCTTGGCCGGTCACCGAATGCCAACGAAGCGAAGTTGTTGACCAAGTCGGTCTCCACCTACCGGGCGCGGTTCCGCAAGGACATGCAGGCGGCGACGGAGGTCCTGATGGTCGGCGATCTGCCTCGGAACGTCAAGCTGGATGCCGCCGAGCATGCGGCCTGGACCATGGTCGCCAGCACCCTCATGAACACCGACGAATTCTTGACCCAGCACTAGTTGCTACCCCAGAAGCTCTATGGACCCGATCCGCGAACACGAACTCTTGATGACCCGACGCCAACTGTTTGGCAAGACCACGCTTGGCGTGGGGTCGGCTGCGCTGCACACGCTATTGCGAGGAAGCGGTCTTGGCGCGGGGCTATTCGCTTCGTCTATGGCGATGGGCCAACAGAAAGGCAAGGGCAGGCCGGGTCTGCCTGGCTTCCCGAACTTTGCCCCTAAGGCAAAGTCGGTCATTTTCCTCTGCATGAATGGCGGCCCGAGCCAGATTGATCTATGGGACTACAAGCCCAAGCTAAACGATAAGTTCGACCAGGACTTGCCGGATGCGATCCGAATGGGTCAGCGCATCACCACAATGACGAGTGGCCAGGCTCGGTTCCCGGTAACCCCCAGTCGCTACAATTTTAAGAAGTACGACAACAACGACGAAGGCGTTTGGGTCAGCGAACTTTTGCCCCACACTGCTGGCGTAGTCGGTGACCTATGCGTCATTCGCTCGATGTGGACGGAAGCGATCAACCACGACCCGGCGGTTACCTATATTCAGACCGGTAGCCAGCTCCCTGGTCGCCCCAGCCTGGGTGCTTGGGTGTCGTATGGCCTGGGCAGTGAGAATGAAGACTTGCCGACCTACATGGTCTTGCATAGCAAAGTAAGCTCGGGCAAGGTAGACCAGGCACTCTATACTCGACTCTGGGGCAATGCCTTCCTGCCTGGCGAGCACCAGGGTGTTGCCTTGCGCAGTGCGGGCGATCCAGTTCTTTACTTGAATGACCCGAAGGGCATGGATCGCTCGATGCGACGCCATATGCTCGATGACGTCGCCAAGCTCAACCACCAGCAGCTAAACCAGTTTGGCGACCCCGAAATTGCGGCAAGAATAGCCCAGTACGAGATGGCCTATCGCCTCCAAACCAGCGTCCCTGAACTCATGGACCTGAGCAAGGAGAAGGAAGAGGTCTTTGACTTGTACGGTAGTGATAGCCGAGTACCCGGCACCTTCGCTGCCAACTGCTTGCTTGCCCGGCGCCTCGTGCAGCGAGGAGTGCGGTTCATCCAGATCTTCCACCGAGGATGGGACCAGCACGGCAACCTTACTGGCGATCTCCCAATGCAGGCAAAGGACATCGACCAAGCTTGTGCAGCCCTCGTCAAAGACCTAAAGCGAACCGGACTACTGGATGACACGCTCGTGGTTTGGGGCGGCGAGTTCGGTCGAACGGTGTATTGCCAAGGGCCGCTTTCGCGTGAGAATTATGGACGCGATCACCACCCGAGATGCTTTACGATGTGGATGGCAGGCGGAGGGACGAAGCCCGGTATTGCCTATGGCCACACCGACGACTACAGCTACAACATTGTGCAAAAAGATGGCACGATGATCGAGCCTTCCATCGAGCAATTCACACCCGGCGCGGTCCACGTTCATGACCTCCACGCGACGATCCTAAACCAGCTTGGCGTGGACCACACCAAGCTGACCTACCGATTCCAGGGCCGGGATTTCCGCTTGACCGACGTCCACGGCCACGTGGTGAAAGACCTCCTCAAGTAGGGGAGGTCTCAGAACAGACCGGTGATTTTGCCTTCATCGGTCACGTCAATCTCGAGTGCGGCGGGCTCCTTGCCCAGGCCCGGCATCAGCATAATGTCGCCCGCGACAGCGACCACAAACCCCGCCCCGGCGGAAACGCGGAACTCGCGCACTTTGATCTGGAATCCTACCGGCGCATTTTTGAGCTTGGGGTCATCGGAAAGGCTCGATTGGGTCTTCGCGATGCAAACTGGCAGTTCACCGAAGCCTTGCTTTTCGATCCATCGCAACTGACGACTTGCCTCATCGCTCAGCACGACACCGTCGCCGCCGTAGACCTTCTGGACAATGGCTTCCAACTGCGCCAGAATCGGCAACGACTCTGGCACCACGGGCGAAAATGGGCGCGTAAGGGAAGTGGCCACTTCCACCGCCTCGGCCAGGGCGACGCATCCCTCGCCGCCCCGCGTCGCTCCCTCACTGCGGGCCGTGGTCAGACCGTTCGCGGCACAAATCTCCTCCAGTTCCCGCAAACCGGATTCGGGATCGCTGGCGAAGCAGTTGATGGCCACGACCACAGGTGGACCGTATTGCTGCAGATGCTTGGCATGGCGGAGGAGATTGGCGCAACCTTCGCGGAGGGACCCGTCGCCATGGTGCTCCAGTGCCCGCAGGGTCGCGACGAGAACAATGGCATCGGGCGTTTTGCCGAGCTGCGGCGTGAGAATACTGAAGTACTTCTGAGCTCCGAGATCGCTGGCAAATCCAGCTTCCGTGACCGTGTAGTCGGCCATTCCCAGGGCACAATCCAGGCTCAGGACCGAGGAGCAGCCGTGAGCGATGTTGCCAAATGGGCCGCCGTGGACGAGGGCCGGTCCGCCCTCAAGCGTTTGCACCAGATTTGGCCGGATGGCATCGCGAAGTAGTGCGGCCATGGCCCCGCTCGCACCAAGCTCCTGGGCCGTAACGGGTCGCTTCTTGGTCGTCTGGCCCACCACGATTCGGCCGAGCTTCGACTTCAGCTCGCCCAACGATCGCGAAAGGCAAAGCGTGGCCATGACCTCGCTTGCCGCCGTGATGACGAAACCTGCCTCACGAGGAAACCCGTTGCTTGCGCCGAGGCCAACCACGACCTGACGCAGGGCGCGGTCGTTCATGTCCACCGTCCGCGGCCACATCGGGTTGCGCACGTCGATGCCGAGCTCGTTGCCGTTATGAATATGGGCATCGAGCAGGGCCGAGAGCAGATTGTGCGCCGCCGCGATCGCGGGGAAGTCGCCGGTGAAGAACAGGTTGATGTCTTCCATCGGCACGATCTGGCTATGCCCGCCGCCGCAGGCGCCGCCTTTCACGCCAAATACCGGCCCCAGGGAAGGCTCGCGGATGGCGACGACCGAACGACGGCCCAGCTTGCGAAGGCCCTGGGCAAGGCCGATGGCGGTCGTTGTCTTGCCTTCGCCCGCGGGGGTCGGGGTGATCGCTGAAACTAAGATCAGCTTCCCGCGAGTCTGTGACCGTAGATTTTCAATTCCCTTGGCTGTGAGTTTGGCCTTGAAGTGGCCTAGCGGCTCGTAGTCCGAATGCGCGAGGCCTGCTTCGGCGGCAACGTCTCCAATCGGGCGCATCGGCGTCGATTGCGCGATCTCGAGATTATTCATTCTGCCTCCAAGGCTACCGCCCCGGGGCCGAGATTTACCGAATGACCTTAATCGGGTCGGTCAGCTCCAGATGCCCGAGCGTATCGAGCTCTTTGCCCTCGACTCGTAAACGGAAGGTCGAAACCTTGGGAAACTGGCCGAGCGCCAACTGGAGCCCTTTGATGAAGAGGCCCTCTTCCATGCTTCCCATTCCATCTTCCAGGGCCGGGTTGAAATCGAGGAACGCGGTGTGATCGGTGGTGAGTTCTAGACCGACTAGGCGAACCCCGCTTAGGTTGGCGTTCTTCACGACTTCGTCGCAAGCCGCCAGCATGGGATCGTGACCGCTGGGCACGCTGATGGTGCGGCTTGTGAGGGAGGGTTCGTCGCCGACGAAATCGACCACCTTGATCTTGATGCCGCCGGTCGCCGGGGGCGTCGAATTTGGGTGGACAGCCGCAGGAGCCGGGTCGTCCTTAACACGCATATTCGTGGGCACACGTTGGGCGTCCGGAGTGTGCTGGATGTAGTAGGTGAGGGCACCCAAGCCCAAAGCTCCTACGGCCAAAGCCACAAAAGCCAGGGTCACCGTTGTTCGAGCGCGTCCTTTACTTGCCATTTCCTAGATACACCTTAACCCCTTGGACGATGGCTTTTGCCACTTTGGACTGAAAGTCCTGCTGGATCATGCGCTTCCGGTCGCGGTCGTGGTTGATAAAGCCAAGCTCAAGCAGCACCCCGGGAATGCCAAATGTGTTCCGGAGCACCGAAAATCCTGAGTCGTAGATTTTGGCATCGCTCCAAGTGCCGATGCCGGGGAGTCCGCTGACCTTCACGATCTCGCGCTGGATGCATTCGGCGAGCAACTGCCCCATGGTGTTCGATTCGTGGTGAAAAGAGATGGTCCCGGATCGGCTGTTCTTGGTTCGGTTGCTGTTTACGTGGATGCTGACGAATAGGTCGGCCCGGTTTTGCTTGGCGAGGTCGGCTCGGGTCGTGAGGGGAACGAACGTGTCGTCCTTGCGGGTCATCACCACCGTGGCGCCCTCGCTTTGCATGAGGGCAGCGACATTCTTGGACACAGCCAGAACGATGTCTTTCTCCAAGACTGGGCTCATTTTTGCCCCCTTGTCCTTGCCGCCATGGCCGGGGTCAATCACGATGATCTTGCCCGCAAGTTGGCCATCGCCTACGTCTGGTCGGGTGAGTTGGATGACAAGGGCACCGCCCGCACCGAACACTTCGGCCCCCATCGGTCGGCTGAGGCTCAGGCGAAGCACCGTTCCGCCGGTCTCAACGACAGTTTTCACTTCGAGCACGGAAGGCGAGCCGAGGGCAAAGTCCTCGGGCAAGCGCGCAAAGGTCTTGGGAAGGAAGATCTCCAGCACATCGGGCGATGGCTTGCGAAGGGTTGCCTTGCCCGCGATGGTTGCCTTCAGTTGCAATCGGGTGACCTTCGCGTCTTCCTTTTGGACGCTAAGGTCGAAGATTCCCTTAACTTCTGGAGGTGCCTCGGTCTCAGCGGGGGGATTCTCGGTCGGCGCGGCGACAGGTGCTGGCTGGGGCCGTACGGCCGGAGTCAGGGGCAGCGAGATATCGGTTGAAGCCGCGATCGGCTCGGAGGGAAGCTGAATGGCCGGATCCTCGCGAACGATGCGGACCACGTTTGGTTGGTGCTGGCTCACCCGGAGGCCGGCAGGGACATCTTTCAGTCCGCCCTCGGGCAAGCGCGTGCCGGGGAGATCGATAACAACACGGTCGGGCTCGACCATGGTGAAGAGAGACGGCTTGACGGCGAAGCTGGATTTGACGACGAGCGCGCTCGCGTCCACCCGGATCGATTGGAGGACGGAAGCCACCTCTAATGTGTCGCCACCGAGGGTCCAACTCGAGGCTCCCCCGAATTCCTGGACGATCTTGCGGACCGGCACCGTCTTTTGCCCCGCGACGACCCGAACGAGGAGCTTCACGGTGCGTCCGTCGGCGCGAATCTCAACATCGTTGGTGCCGCTAGCTTGCCAGCCCAAGTTGGCGAGGTTCTCGATTGGCACGAAGCATTCGTCGCCTACGCGAAAGGCGCGCTGCGGGATGGACCCGAGGTGCGTGGCCACGACCTCGACCATTCGAGTTTGCCCCCACGCGCTCGCGACCAATCCCATCCATGGAATCATCGTCAGCAGAATTCGAGATTTCATCTTTTGCCAATCCTTGGCTTACGGACGGTATTATACGTCGGGTTTGGTCTTTTGCCGTCCATTTCTTGGATACGGCCCAAATCACTTCGCGAGTTCCTTCGCGGGCGGTTAGCTCAGTTGGTAGAGCGTCTCGTTTACACCGAGAATGTCGCGGGTTCGAGCCCTGCACCGCCCACCAAGAAAACGTACAAAAAAGCCGGGTTCCAAACTTGGAACCCGGCTTTCGTTTTTAGAACTGGACCTTGATCGACTCTCGGACCACAGGATCATCGATCTCGAAGAGCTCCTTCGGCGTGAAGTTGCCGAAACCGGCAAACAAGCTCGAAGGGAATGTCTCGATCTTCGTGTTGTAGGCCGTGATGATGTCGTTGAAGTACTGGCGAGCGAAGGCGACTTTGTTCTCGGTGCTCTTAAGTTCCTCTTGCAGCGACAGCATGTTCTCGTTCGAGCGAAGCTCCGGATAGGCTTCGGAGACGGCGAAGAAGCCGCTGAGGGCCGCCGTGACCTGCTGGTCGGCATCGGCCTTGGCCGAAACGCCGCGTGCCTGCAGAGCCATGTTTCGAGCCTGAATCACCCGCTCCAGGGTGTCTTGCTCGTGCTTCATGTACCCCTTCACGGTTTCCACCAGGTTCGGGATGAGGTCATAGCGTCGCTTCAATTGGACGTCGATCTGCCCGAAGGCATTCTCGGTCTGGCGACGGAGTGAGACGAGGGCGTTGTACTGCGAGATCCCGTAGATCACGAAGAAAACGACCAGGACGATGAGACCAATTCCAACCCACATGTTATTCGTGCTTACGGCTATTTTCGGCGCGGGGTTGCGGTTGTGGGCGCATTATCACCGGCTCATGCTCAAATCCGGCGGGATCGTCGTAGGTTAGGGTCCCATCGGCGTTGGCGCGAAGCTCGATTTCGCCCTTATGCAGCTCCTGCGTCATCTCCGGTTGCTCGCTCAATGGGCGACCTAGGATCGACTCCACCTTCAAAAAGCCTTTCTCGGAAGTCTCGACCCGGAAGGTGCCAGCCTTGGGCATTCCCGCGTCTTCCATAGTAAATTTCCCGTTTTCTTGGATATCGAGCTTGATTCGGCTGAGCTGACGAACGATGATCGGGTCGGCCCCCGGGACTGCGTCCACCTTGCGCTCGCCCACCCACTTGCCCACAAAAGCGGACCGCGAAGCGCACCCACCGAGGAAGAGCACGGTGCCGAGTGCTATCATTCGGATAATGGGCGTCATCACCCCGGAAGATTACATCAAGATGGGTTTGAACGCTGGCGAGTTCACCCTCCTCGTCGAATTGCTCGGTCGCGAACCTTCATACACCGAACTGGGCATGTTTGCTGTCATGTGGAGTGAGCATTGCGGCTACAAATACTCGCGCCCGGTGCTTGCCTACTTCAAGCGATACAAGGAAGCGCTGGAAGGCAAAGGCTTTGAGAATGCGGGCGTCATCCCCATCGGCGATGGCCTCGGCATCACCATGAAGGTGGAATCGCACAACCATCCGTCTGCGATTGAGCCGTACCAAGGCGCCGCGACTGGCGTGGGCGGCATTATCCGCGACATCCTCACGATGGGCGCACGACCGATTGCTTCGCTCAACTCGCTTCGCTTCGGGCCGATTTCGGGCTCTGAGGCCGAGCCGCACGTGATCGAGCGTAATCGCTACCTGTTCGAGCACGTCGTGGCGGGAATTGCGGGCTATGGCAACTGTGTGGGAGTGCCCACAGTCGGCGGGGAAGTTGGCTTCCATCCCCGCTACAGTGGCAATCCTCTCGTCAATGCCATGTGCGTGGGCATCATGCCTTTGGCCGAGCTCACCACCGCCGAGGCATCCGGCCCCGGCAACCCCGTGATCTATCTCGGATCGGCCACCGGCAAGGACGGAATCCACGGAGCGACATTTGCCAGCGACACGCTGGGTGAAGACAACGATGCCAAGCGTCCGAATGTCCAGATTGGCGATCCGTTCGCCGA
>JBMOJD010000033.1:0-31307 GCA_049317025.1 Fimbriimonas sp.
CGCGGTGAGCCGGACACTGCCATTGTCCCTCGCTTCCTTGGGATCTACCGCAAGAGCCGTCGGGGCCTTGAGGACTTCGAGGGCGTTGTCTCCACTTGAAGGCGCGTAGTCGTCGTTTCCAAGGAACTGGACATGAACTGCTCGGGGGCCAGCGGGGCCATCGAGAACTTTGTAGGGGACGGTTGCCTTTCCTTCGGCGTCGGTCTGGGCGGTGCCGACGGGTGTTCCCTCGACTGAGAACGAGAGTGTCTGGCCTGGGAGGGGAGCGCCTTCAGAGGAGAGCGTCGCCACGAGGTTCGCGGTCTCCCCAATCCTTGCTGATGCAGGATCCACGACTAAGGCGGTGACGGCTGGACCTGTGATGGTGAGCGGAGCGGTTCCTTCGGACGACAGATAGCTGTCGTCTTCAACAAAGAAGGCTCGAATGGTGTGGGGCCCAACTCCAACGTTGACCTTCCAGTTAAGGCCTGCCACGCCGGCTGCATTGGTCGTCGCGGTTCCTACTTGGACGCCATCAATTTCGAAGGCCACGGTTCGGTCCTTTAGGGGTTCCAGGTCCGTGGTTCGGCTCAAGGTCGCGGTGAGCCGGACACTGCCATTGTCCCTCGCTTCCTTGGGATCTACCGCAAGACCCGTCGGGGCCTTGAGGACTTCTAAGCTACTTGTAGTCTGGGAAGCAGACCAGTCAGCCGAGCCCGAGAATGTGGCAGAAGTTGGTCGAATTCCGGCGGGACCATCTTTGATCTTCCACTCTAGTGAAGCCCTCCCGTCGGCATTGGTGACGGCAGTGCCAGCAGTGGCACCATCGACGAGAAAGCCCACCGTTTGGTTCGGAATGGGGACTCCCCCTGAGGCGAGCGTGGCAACCAGGGTCACACTTTCGCCGATCCGGCCAGCAACTGGAGCGAGAGTCAGCGTCGTCGCCGCGGGACCCCTAATCGTAAGCTGTGCGACTCCGAAGGTCGCCAGATATGCCGCGTCTTCAGCAAATACGGCTCGGATGGTGTGGGCGCCTGCTTCGGCCTGTACTTGCCAGGCTAGGCGGGCAACACCTGCCACGTCGGTGGTCGTGCTTCCTACTTCAACGCCGTCAATCTCAAAGACGACGCGTCGTCCGTCCAGACGGCCCAAATCTGAAGTTCGCGAGAGCGTGGCGGATAGGTTTACGATGCCATCGATGCGGGATTCCTTAGGGTCGACGATCAGTTGCGTCGGAGACTTCCGGACGTCCAAATCTCCGGAGATCTGAGAAGGTTGATAAGCGCTGGTCGCATCAAACCTGGCGACGACAGGTCGCAAGCCAGCCGGTCCGTCTTCGATTTTATAGGAGAGGCTTGCGCGGCCCTGCGAGTCGGTCGCCGCGGTACCGACCTGAACACCGGAGAGCGAGAAGCGAATCGTCTGGCCCTGGATCGGGGTGTTTCGAGTGGTCAGTTGCGCTCTGAGAACCGTGCGATCGCCCACCAAAACGGGATCCAGCGTCAAGGCGAGAACGGTGGGCTGGGCGGGGACAGGGCGAAGGGAATAGAGATTGGTATTGACCGATCGCGCCATTACGGCCAGTTCCGGACTTGGATAGTCGGCAATGTCCACAAAGCCGGAGTTCACTGACTCGCCCCAAGAGGTGCCCGTCACCGGAGGGTCGTTGTACTTCCACCACGATGCGCCCACGACATTGGGTTGAGCCAAACTCGCAAGCATATACTCGCGATATTGAATCGCCCTATCCGCTTGGGTCTGGACGGGCCGGTTACCATGGAACGTGGCCCCCATGTCGAGTGCCCCGCTATTGAACTCGCTCACGATGAATGGCTTGTCGACGTAGGCGTAATAAGGAATTTTGGCGGGGTCGAACCGGTATTCGTAGAGATTTACGCTAAGGACTTCGAAGCTATTGGCGGCTGCTTGGATGACCTCGGGAGTGCACTTGTTGGCGGCAATTCTCATGCCGAGAATCATGTGATTGGGGTCGTTACCTTTAATGATGGTGCGGAAGGTGGAGAAGTACCGTTCGGCGAGGGCCGAGATGAGCGCCCTCATATCAACTTTTGCATCCGCCGTCGAAGGATTGGCGACCACAAATGGGCTATCTAAGGCCGCCCAACTCGCGAGAGAGGTCCCCCACGCGGCGTTGAACCCAGCCACATTCGGGTACTTCGCTTTCAGTTGGTTTAGGAACTCGCGCTTCGCCGGCGACTTACTGGCTAACAAATTTAGAACCCCGGTCGCAATGCCGTACCGACCACTTTCCTCTTGGGTGGGTCCGCCCGACCAGGCATCCTCGTTGCCAATGTAGTAGCCAATCAACAACGGATCGTTGCGGTAACGAAGTGTGGTCGCTCCGACCAGACTTTCGATGGCTGGCCGGAAGAGTGGGTCGTACGGGTCGGGCAGAGCTCGTTGAGTGATCCAACCCGGGTCAATGGTTGCGTAAGACCCAGACAGGCGGAAGGTCACGGTGAAAGGGACGCGCAGGGCTTCGATGGCAGCATCGGACGAGGCTGAGCCGATGCTGTTCATACCCCAGGATTGGAGTCGCCGACGGGTGTTGTTAATCCAAGGCGTGAAAAAGTCCGTCCCGAATTTCCGCATCAGGTTTGCGCGGTAGAAGCTGTAGGCTAGGCCAGTCTTCACCGGTCCGTAGGAGAATGCATTTGACGTGCGTAAGTTGGGGTCGCCCGCCGATGGCAACCAGTTAAACATGTACTCGCGACCGGTCAGGAGAGTCTCGTTTGCCCCGAACCCATCTTCGATCGTGCCCATGCCTGCTGCCCAGAAGAGGCTTCCTGCGGGCGTAACTAGCCACCAAGAGCTACCTACTTTCTCAGTCCGAAAGTAGCCGGTCGCAGTGACTTTGGGGAGAAGGGTGGACCCGCCATACGCATCGCGGTCGGGGAGAGGCGGGTTCTGGTCGAGCCAGGCTCGCTCAGTCTCTCGGTGCTCGATCATGTCAGGGATGCTGCGCGTCTTGCTCGGCCAGTCCAATTTGGCGTTCTGGCCGAACATGTCCGAGATTCCCGTTAGACGCTCAAGAACCGTCTTGCCGGGGACCAATCTAAGCCGGTCGAAGTAGAGCGTTCGGCTCGTCGTGAGCTGTCTAGAATAGACGCGGAAGTTTTTGATTTTGGAAAAGTCGAACGGCGTCGTTTCGTAGAACCGCTTGAATCCGCCAATCCGGAGAAGAGGCTCAGGCGGAGGAAGAGTGCTAATTGAGTAGGGAAATGGGTCTGTATCGAACGAGAGGAAAAGTGTGGTGCGACCGTAAGGTTCCAGGTCACCGACCCAACCCCTAACATTCCCTTGGGTATCGTCTATTCTCATCCCATAGTAGATGGACTCAGAACTTGGGTTGTAGACGTCGATGGCCACTCCGCCCGCATTCGAGGCATCCCAAGACGTACTTGCATTGACTATGACTTGGGTAAATCCGGTCGTGGGTAGAAACGTGGCTTCAATGCCCTGAGTCCCATGTGTCGAGAATGCACCAGTCGCTCGAACCGAAGCGACAGATGTCTGGATACGGCCGATTTCCTGAGCGGTCTCGAAACTGGATAGTTCTAAAGACCCCTGAGCCAGCGAATGCGATCCGCATAAAAACAACGCCAAAAGAAATAAAGTGCGCATAGACGCCGTAAAAAAATACTCAATGCCTTGGCGTTGATACATCTTGCGGAGTTTGGGGCAATATTTGGCTACTGTCAAGGAGCTTGCCGAAAAGCTAGTGCAATTACTTGATTAGTGAAGAAATTTGCTGTCACCCCAACTTTTTGAGGGTGAGCACGTTAAGGGGAATTTCTGCAGGAAAAGCGTGCTGTTTCGTTGCTCTGCAGCGAAAGTCTCGCTACTTCAGCAGGTCTTTGACCACATGCCCATGAACGTCGGTGAGGCGGAAATCGCGCCCTTGGTAGCGATAGGTGAGCTTTGTGTGGTCCACGCCTAGCTGGTTCAGGATGGTGGCTTGGAGGTCGTGGACGTGGACGGCGCCGGGCGTGAAGACGTCCACACTCGGGTCGATGGGCGCGCCGCTCTTGTCGACGATGTTGTAGCCGTAGTCATCCGTTTGGCCGTAGCTGATACCCGGTTTCACGCCGCCGCCCGCCATCCAGATGGTGAATGCGCGCGGGTGGTGGTCGCGGCCATAGTTCTCGTGGGAGAGCGGACCCTGGCAATAGACCGTGCGCCCAAACTCCCCGCCCCAGACAACCAATGTCTCATCCAATAGCCCCTTTCGCTTGAGGTCGGTGATGAGGGCGGCACAGGCCTGGTCCACGTCCTTGGCTTGCGAGGGGATGTCGGTCACGAGGTTGGAGTGGAGGTCCCAGCCTCGGTGGAAGATCTGGATGAACCGGACGCCACGCTCGGCCATTCGTCGGGCAAGTAGGCAGTTCGCGGCGAAGGTCCCCGGCTCGCGTGCTTCGGCTCCGTAGAGTTCGAAGGTTTCGTCCGGCTCCTTGCTCAGGTCCATGAGGTCGGGCACGCTGGCCTGGAGTTTGTATGCAAGCTCGTATTGGGCGATTCGGGCGGAAATCTCGGGGTCGCCGAAGGCATTGAGTTCGCGCTGGTTTAGGGCGGCGACGTCATCCAGCATGGCGCGGCGAGTTTTTCGGCTCATCCCGCTGGGGTCCTGCAGGTAGAGCACGGGGTCGCCGGTGGAGCGAAGGCTCACGCCTTGGTATTCGCTGGGCAAGAATCCCGTACCCCAGAGGCGGGGATAGACGGGCTGGTTTGGCTTGCCGCTCGAGACCTTGCTGTGGAGCACGACGTAGGTGGGTAGGTCCTCGTTCATGCTGCCGAGGCCGTAACTGAGCCATGCCCCCATGCTGGGGCGGCCCGGAAGTTGGCTACCGGTTTGCAGGAAAGTCGTGGCCGGGTCGTGGTTGATGGCTTCTGTCCACATGGACCTGACCACGCACAGCTCGTTGACAACCGTCGCGGTATGGGGCAGAAGCTCACTGACCCAGATGCCATCTTCTTGGTTTTTGGCCCGGTTGAATTTGTAGCGGGAAGGGGCGATGGGGAATCGCGTCTGACCGCTGGTCATCGTGGTGACTCTCTGGCCGCGGCGAACTTCCTCGGGCAGGTCTTTGTCGAACAGGTCGGCGAGTTTGGGTTTGTAGTCCCAGAGGTCGAGATGGCTGGGGCCGCCGCTCATGAAGAGGTAGATCACGCGCTTGGCTTTGGGGGCGAAGTTTGGCATGCCCTTGATGCCTTGGTATCGCTTCTGTTGGGTGGTGGCGGCCTCTTCCAAACGCCCGAAGCCCGCCGCCGATAGCAGACTGCTTAGGGCCGCGGTCCCGACGCCCAGCGTCGTGCGGCCGAAAAGCTGTCGGCGGGTCATGATCAGTTCGGCTTCTCTTTGTGGATCCATGGCTAGTGTTGGGTCACGAATTCGTTCGTGTTCATGAGGGTCGAGCAGACGATGGTCCAGGCTGCCTGGTCGGCAAGGTTGTTGGCCTTGGAGCGCGGGGAATCGCCCACTTCCAGTAGGCGCTGGGCGGCGGCAGGGTCTTCGGCGTAGAGCTTTCGGTAGCGCTGGACGGCCTTCAACAAGAGTTTCTGCTCGTCGGCGGCGGGGGGACGGCCAAGGGCTAGCTCGTAGGCACGGTTCAGGCGGCTTGCGTCGGTTCCCCGTGCGCTAAGGAGCCTATCGGCCATCACGCGGCTGGCTTCCCAAAAGGCGGTCTCGTTCATCAGGGCCAGGGCCTGCAATGGTGTATTGGTGGCGCTGCGACGAACCGTGCATGCATCGCGCAAGGGCGCATCGAAAGTAACCATCACCGGCGGCGGGCTTGTGCGCTTCCAGAACATGTAGAGGCTGCGGCGGTAGATCTCTTGATTCTGGTCGCGAACATAGAAGTGGGTGCTGCTGGCGGGGTCGGAACTGCCTTCCCAAAGGCCATCGGGCTGGTACGGCTTGAATCCGCGACCGCCGGTTTTTTGCACTAAAAGACCAGCGGCGTAAAGTGCCTTGTCGCGAATGGCCTCGGCGTCGAGCCGGAACCGGGGGCCGCGCGAGATCAGGCGGTTCTCGGGGTCCTTGGCCAGCTTCGCCTTGGTCACGCGTGAGGCTTGTCGGAACGCAGCCGAAGTTACGATCATGCGGTTCAGCTGCTTGATGCTCCAGCCCTGTTGGGTGAAGCGGACGGCGAGATAGTCGAGCAGAGCTTGGTTCTGGGGCCATTCGCCCTGGCTCCCGAAGTCCTCGACAGTCTTGACGATTCCAGTTCCGAAGTACTGCTGCCAGACGCGATTGACGAAGACACGGGCGACGAGCGGGTTCTTGGGGTCGGTGAGCCAGTTCGCCAGGCCGAGCCGGTTCACGGGGGCCTTGGCGGGGAGACGGCCGAGGATGCTCGGCAGCATTCGATCAACGCGGCCGCCTTTCTGGTCGTACTGTCCTCGCTTCAGGATGAAGGTTGGTCGGGGCTTGGCCATCTCCCGGGCGATTAGGGTCATGGGCAGCGAGCTTTCGAGGTTGGACCGCTCGCGGTTCAGACGTCGGTAAGCGAGGGCTTGAGCTGAGTCTGGCCCAATGCTCAGGAATGCGTCTTCGATGACCTTTTCGGTTTTGGGAGCGCTTTGGGCTTTGGCCAGGATTTCCTCACTTAGGTTGCCAAAGGCGATGCGCAGGCCATCGATCGAGATGCCGTTCACGACTTTGGCGATCAGCTCATTCTCACCGGCGCGGAATTCGGCTCGAACGGAATCGGAGCCGGCGGCGAGCCCGCGTCCGATTTTGTGGCTATGAATCTGCTTGCCATTGAGCCAGAGCCGGATGCCATCGTCGCTGCCGACTTGGAGGACCAAGGTTTGGGCCTTCTCGCTAATCACCTTGCCCCGAACGTAGACGAACGAGTTATCGCGCCCAATGAGGTTTGGTGTGTCCTTGCCGAGTTCGAGATTGAGTGGCTTCCACGTGGTGGTGGGCTGGCCCGGCTCGCCTGGTTTGGCAAGGTCGAAGGCTTCGTCGAAGTTCGATGCCGAGTAAACCGGGCTGATCTCCCAATCGCGAGCTTCGGGCACGACCGAGCTTGACGACTTCAGCCAACCTGTGGCTTGCTCGGGGTTGACGGCTGCGCGAAGTCGCTTTAGCTCGGCATCAATCGAAGCAAATCGAGCTACCTGGCTGGGGTCGGGGGCGGGGATGAAGGGTGGCGGCAGGGCGATGTTGCCATCCAGGGGCTCATCCTGGGTGCTATTGAAGAAGGCGTAGAGGCCGTAATACTCCTTCTGCCGGATCGGATCGTACTTGTGGTCGTGGCATTTGGCGCAGGCCACGGTTAGTCCGAGGAGAACTGTCGAGGTGGTATCGACACGGTCGAAGGTGTTGCGGGCGAGGAATTCTTCGGCAATCGCGCCGCCCTCGTTTGAGGTTAGGTTCATCCGGACATAGCCGGTGGCAATGAGTTGCTCGGTGGTTGGGTTTGGCAAGAGGTCGCCCGCGAGTTGCCACTGAATGAACTTGTTGTAGGGAAGGTCCTGGTTGAATGCCCGGATCACCCAATCTCGATAGGGGAAAACCGCCCGCTCGTTGTCGAGTTGAAGGCCATGGGTATCGCCATAGCGAACGGCATCGAGCCAGTAACGGGCCTGGTGCTCGCCATACTCCGGTTTGGCCATCAGCCGGTCGACGTAGCGTTCGTAGGCACCGGGCTTGGAGTCACGGCGAAAAGTGTTGAGTTCGGCTGGGCTGGGGGGTAGGCCCGTAAGGGCCTGGGCGGCACGCATGGCCAAGGTGTCCTTGGGTGCTTCCGCTTCAGGTTTTAAGCTTGCATTTTCCAGCTTGTTCAGCACGAACAGGTCGATGGGATTTTTCGCCCACTGCGTGTTGCTGACCTTTGGTGCGGAGGGAAGTTTTGGCGCAACGTAGGCCCAGTGGGCTTCGTACTTCGCGCCTTGTGATATCCACTGCTTTAGCGTCTCGATCTGGGATTTTGTCAGCGGTTGGACGCCTGCTCCCGGCGGGGGCATTCTTAAGGCGGCATTCGGCTCAGAAACGCGGTTGAGGAGGCGTGATGCGGTTGGCTTGCCGGGCACCACCGTCGGGCCAGAACCTAGCTTCGCAGTGGCGCCTGCGAAAGAATCCAGTCGGAGACCAGCGGCTGCGGTTTGGACGTCCGGTCCGTGGCATTTGAAGCAGTGCTGGCTCAGGATAGGGCGCACATCACGACCGAATTTCACTTCGGTTTGCGGCTTGGCCAGGTCGGCCAAGCCACAAACTGCCAGCACCGCAACAGCAAGCGGGACAGACAGGCGGCGGAGCATCAGGGGCCGGAGCACACACGGAGTGTACACCCGGCCCGGGGCGCCTGAATGCTCTTCGGACTGGCGGCGGTGAGGTGTTGCTTCGTGATCAGTTAGTGTTGAAGCTCTTGCCAGCGAATTTGCCTGGATTGTCCATCGTGGAAGTATCCTTTTGCGGCGCGTCTTGCCAATCCTCCGTTCAAAGCGGGAAATTGCTACGCGGTAGCGTAAGTTCCGGGTGCCGCAAGCTCTTGCCATGGCCAATAAGGTTCCGCTATACTTGCGCGATGAGTCTCCCTCGTAACGTCTTCAGGCCTAAGAAAAGTATCTTTTCAATGCTGGCCACTTTGTTCGTGGCCGTCTTGGCCTTCGGCCTTATCGGCTGCGGCGGCACGGGCGGCGGCTCGTTTCCGGCGTCGTCGGCCGTACGGTCCGAAGAGGGCACGGCCATGTTCGATGTGGATGTTGCCAATGGCTCCGTCAAGGTGACTTCGCTCGAAGTGCCTTCGGGGCGCGCGGTCCTGTCCGGTGGCTCGGTGAGCTTCACGTCATCGACGCTCCTCAGCGAGGGCGGCGAAGTGGGGCGACGGTCCATAAAGGTTCAGCTCAAGAACAACCTGACCGAGGCGATCGGTGCAGGACGCCCGATCCGCATCCAGTTCGGAGTGATGGGCCCGGCGCTTGGTTACTCGACAGATCTCCGGCCGCTTTCGACCGTTACGAGTCCGATCCGAGATGGTGTGGGCGGATTCGCGGATGGACCGGTGGCTTCGGCCCGGATTTCAAATCCAAGTGCGGTTGCGAGCGGTTTCGATGGTGCCCTATACTTCAACGGCACCGATGGACGAATTCGCAAGCTCGTCGAAGGCAATGTCTCTACGATCGCGAGCGGTCTCCCCGCCAGCAGTCTTTCCTATATGCGAGACCCTGTCACGGGACGAGAGTTCCTTCTTGCTCCCTGTGAAACATTTCACAGCATCAAGTTGCTTGCGCTTGACACCGGTTTGGTGACGACCTTCGCTGGCTTCGATGGAGTGAGCGGAGACGTTCTTGGACCGGCGGCTTCGGCACGATTCCTCGGTCCCACCGGATCTTTTGTTGACTCGGCCGCTGGCATCATTTACATCATGGATACCGGCAACGGGGCGGTCAAGTCATTTGGCTACTCCTACGGGGCTTCCGGCAATCCGGGAGCGGGCACGGTCGTCTCGCGCTACACCGGAATCGTGGATGGTCGAGCCATCGCGGTCTCGGCGAACAAAAGCATCGGAATCGCCGAGCGATCCGCGAATCGGATCCGAGTCTTTTTTAGCGGCGGAAGATCGGTCCAGTTCGGTAGCTCGGCTGGCAATACGGTCGGCAGCGGTGAGTTGGCGAAGTTTAGCGGTCCAAACTCGATTGTTGCCATTGGAGATGTCTTCATCGTTGGCGACAACGGCAATAATCAGTTGAAGCGGATCGCCGCAAAGAACAACTCGGCCACAAGTCAGCCCGCTGGCTGGAGTGTCGCCCTTCTCGCTGGCATGGGTTCGTCTGGCTACCTTGATGGCAATGGATCGGACGCCTTGTTCGGAAACATCTCCGCGATCACGACCGACCGCACAAGCAAGGTTCTCGTGGCCGATTCCGGAGCGAACGGCATTCGCCGAGTCACGAGCGAAGGCTCCTTTGATTTTGGAACCCCGGATGGCAGCGGCAACGGCGAGGCAAACTTGGTGAACCCCACCGGCTACGCTGACCTGAATGGCCTCCAGCGGCCTTACATTGATATTGCCCAGCGAATTGAGCCGGGGCAGACTGCGGAGATTGGCGAGTGGCAGTTCACGATCCCATCTGATGTGCCCGCTTTCCGATTCGCGGTTACGGTTGAAGCTCCGACAAGCGTTTATGCGCCCCTGGAGGCCGTCTTCAACTTTGGGGGCGGCTCTGGTTCGCCGAATGTGGTGGGCCAGTATCTCTCGCGAGCAAACTCCATTTCGGCCTACACGGGCCGCCTGGACAATGTGGCATTCGACAGCACCACCACGTACTTCGCGACGGATCGCAGCGGTGCCATCTACGCATCCGATGGCTTTGCCAGAATCATCCGCCGAATAGATCCAGATGGCACAGTCACCTTGATCGCGGGCAAGGTGGGCACGTCGGGGTCGGCTGATGGCAACGGCGTCACGGCTCGATTCGGCTTTCCCGATGCAATCTCGGTGAACCCGGCCGGGTCGGAGATCATTGTCGCTGACGAGAGTAGCCACACCATCCGACGGGTGGCCCTGTATTACGACGGTGCGAATCCGAAGGAACCGGGCAACTGGACCGTAACGACCATTGCGGGAGCCGCCGGTGTCCCCGGTGATGTCAATGGGACGGGTGACGTGGCGCGGTTCCGTGGACCGGTCGGCGTATGTGGCCCAAGCAACGACAATCTGTATCTGACGGAATTCACGGGCTTCCGAATTCGCCAGCTCCGCTACCTTGGCGGTCCTCGCGATCAGAGCACCTCTTGGGGAGTGGATACCGTTTCGGGAAATGGCGTCGGTGGTTTTGCCGACGGAGCGTCTGGCTCCGCCAGGTACGGCTACCTCGTTGGCGCGGCCTACTCTCCCTCGGGCAAGGTGTACATTGCTGATCGGGGCAACCGCAGAATCCGGGTGCTTGATACGCTGACGAATGTGGTTTCGACTCTTGCGGGAAGCGGAGCTCTCGGCTCAGTTGACAACGCCGATGCTTTGCTCGCATCGTTTAGCAACCCCAATTCTGTGGCAACCGATGCTTCGGGGGCTGTGTATGTCGGGGATGGCATGTATGTCCGCAGAATTCTTAATGGGTCGGTGAAGACCGTGGCTGGCGGGGGCTTGGGCAACGGCACCACCGGCGATAAGCTGACGCTGACCAACGTCTACGGAATTGCGTTGAACACGCAGGGTGATCTCTTGGTCAACGCCAATAGTCGCCTCCTGCGATTGACACGCAAAATCCGCTAACTTGCGGAGTTGCGGACGGTATCGTCCGCGACCGGTGCCCGGACGCCCCGTCCGGGCACTCGCCGGGCAGTCGTCCGGGTGGCGACTAAACTCGAAAAGCGCCGAAGGCCTCACTTGGTGGGGCATCGGGTGACATAGAAGGTAGGTCCGCGTCGCCGACTTCGGCGCGAGCCATCCCCAAGTCGTGCTCGTCCCTCGGCTCCAGTGGGGGGGCAAATCGTCGATTCAGTTCGAGAGCCCATGCGAATGCCCCCCTGGCTTCTTCGGTCCGGCCTTGGGCGGCACGAATCCGGGAGAAAACCGTCAGGGTCCGCGTCAGGCCAATCCAGTCCTTCTCTTGTTTCCAGTAGGTTGCACTGTCGATGAGTAGGCTGGCGGCTTCCTCGTATCCACCCCGTCGAAGGAGGCAGCGCGCGATCGAAAGCTTCTGGTCGGCAATCTGCATTCCGACTTGGAGGCGCGTCCACAGGGCATTGGATGCGCGATACTCGTATTCTGCGGTCGCGAGATCGCCGATGTCGAAGGCGGCGCGTCCGTCCACCTCATGCTGATAGGCGATCCGGACCGGATCGCCGAGTCGCTCTAGTAGCGGCTTGACTTCGCGAGCGACCATCATTGCTTCGTCTCGCCGGCCGACATCGAACAGGAAGGCCGAGTACAACTGGCCCGCGATCGTGCGGAGCATGTCTTCATCGAGACTTTTCAGGGCACGATAAGACAGCTCGACTGCCTCGCACGCTCCGATGTAATCGCCCAGATACTGGAGCACGATTCCGAGAAGTTGGTTGCCTCGGGCCTCCACGATTGTTGACTTGGCCACCTTGGCCTTTTCGATGGCTTTTCTTATCCAAAAGAGGGCATCGTCGAAGTTGTTTTGCCTCCGGAAGGAGAAGCCAATGGTCGAGTGGAGGTCGGCGGCGGCGTCGAGACGCCCGATTGACTCGTAGAGCTCCACGGCTTCCTTCAGGAGTTCATGGCCACGATTGCCGAACGTCATTGCGATCTCCGCACCACCTCGTGATGCCAGAAGGTCGGCCCGGACTTCGACTGGGAGATCGTTCCACGATGGATCGAGGAACTGGACCATGGCAAGGAACTCCTTATGCCCGCCCCGCAGAACCTGGTGGCGGGCAAAACGCCGTAACAGCAAGGAAGCTTCGAGCCACTCCTCATTTGAAATCAGGAACGAATAGGCCGACAGCACGTTTTCGCGCAGCGAATCCATCCGCTCGATCTCATCGAAGCGCATGGGACTGAGGCAGTCCGGCATGAGGCCCTCGACTGTCTGGCGAATAAGCTTGGCGTGGGCTCGGTCTGCCGCTACCACGAGGTGAGCGTCGCTGCCGAGCCGGCTGAAGTGGCGGACGGGCTCCAGCATCTGCAGCCGGACTTCGTCGCCGCTGTCGTCCATGCTGAGCAAGGACGCATCGATCAGGGCTTCCAGCAAACTCATGGCATCGGAGTCGTCCACGAGGGCTTCGGCGTACGCGACATCCATGGTTCCGCGCCAACTCGTCAGCCTCAGCAGGGCCGCCCGCTGGGCTGGCTGGAGGCTGTCGATGCTCCAATCGATGGTGTTGCTCAGCGATCGATGGCGCTCGGGCAGGTCGGGAGCGTCGCTCTTCAATATATCCAGGCGCTTCAAGAGTTGAGTCGCGAGATCGCCGGGATGAAGCAGCTTCAGCCGCGAGGCGGCCAAGCGGATCGCCAGCGGATACCCCCCCCAAAACCTCGAGGAGGCGCTGGACGCCCTCGTCATCCGATGATCGACCGAGAAGGCCAGGGCGCACGCTTTGCCAGAGGTCTAGCAACATTTCCTTCGCGTCCGACGGGATATCAAGAGGGCGAAGGGTGACCAGGCGTTCCCCTCCGATTCGGAGCGGAACGCGCGAAGTGACGATCATCGTGAGGTTCGGTGCGCTTTCGGCAATGCGCTTCAGGATTGTCGCCGCCTCTGGCAGTAGGTGCTCGATGTTGTCGAAAATGATCAGCGTTGGTCCGGTTGGCAATGCGCGACAGAAGTAGTCGAGAGCGTCGGACGAAGACGGCGGAAGGAGGCCGCATTGAAGCAACGTGGTCGCGGCGATCTGCTCGGCGGTGTCGATCTCCGCGAGCGAAATGAAGCCCACTCCATCGCGAAAATGGCTTGCGAGTTGGCCAGCGACCTCCAGCGCGAGCCGAGTCTTGCCCATTCCACCCGGGCCAGTGATCGTGACCAAGCGGACCCCTCGCGTGGCGGTCAGCAACCGCTCGATTTCTTCGAACTCTTGGGTGCGCCCGAAGAACCGGTCAAGAGAGCGCGGGAAGGAGAGCAGCACCCGTTGCGTGGTGACCGCCCGGCCCAACTCGGAGGGCATCGCCTCGGGGGTTGCGGTCTGCGCTGGAGCGGCGAGAGGGGCGGGCGCAGTGCCCAAGCTCCTGAGGGCTTGGAGCGTGAGCTGGCGGAGTTGCTCGTTGCCTGGTTCCAACGCCGAAGCATCACGCGTGATCTCGATGACCTCGGCGAGCCTCCCTTGGGCGACAAGGTCGGTGGCGATGGATTGCGTCAGCGAAATTTTGACCTGGTGCGCGCTGGCTCGCTCGGCCAGGACCCAATCTTCTTGCCATCCGGGCAGAAATTCACCCGTCATATCCCGCAGGTCGTCGATGCTGACGCCGGGTGCGCGAAGAACGTCCAAGTCCGTGAAAATTCGGTCGCGGTCGATCCAGACGTAGTCGTGGTCGGAGACAACGCCATCGGCGGCAGGCCCGAGCGACTTACGGAGGCGGCTCAGCTCCTGGCGCAGCCGCAGCCGGGTCGCATCAAGGAAGTCATCGGGCCAGAGCAACTCGCACAAGGATTCGCGCCGCATCAGGCCGCGACTGCTGAGCGACGCCAGAGCCAGGAGCTTGGCCGACCGCTGGGTCTCGAACCGGATCGAATCGACCCCAGGACCCGTTAGGGTGAAGACTCCAAATTGACGAAGACGCCAGACACCCATCTAAATGGATGTTAGCCCACGGCCGGAGATGGATGCACCTGGTTCTGCGTTAGAAGTCCAATGCTTCAATTTCACTATTTTTGGACGATACTAGGGGGATGGTTGCATTTGGCCTGGTCCTTATCGCCCTCGGTGCTGGCTCACCAGTAGCGGGCAAGCCCAAGGTGCTTTGGGACGGCAAAACCGAGAAGGTCGCGGTCGGATGGGTGGCCCCCGGCGGCGATGACCAACGCGCCATCGTCCCTTCGCAACCCGGCGTCGCCGAGTTCCAACTGGCCCGCAAGAATGCTTATGTGGAAGCGGGCCTGCAATGGGCGCCCTGGAATCCTGAATTTACGGGCACGGACTTTCGGGGCTACAAGTCGATCCAGTTTTCGCTTCAGGTGACGGGCACCGACCGGCCTGAAGACCTCTTGCTCTCGCTCCGCTCGCCGGGCGACCACAACTGCACCGGCAACGTGGGGCTGAAGGCAGTAGTCCCTAACGTGTTGCACGGCAAGTGGCACAAAGTACGGGTTTCGCTGGCTGATCTGGAGAAAGCCGATCGCAAGTTCCTCGCCGAGCACTGGCCCGGTTCGAAGTACGACCCATCGCACGTCATCCAAATCATCCTCGGCGCCTGGAACCCGAAAGGGACCTTCACTTTGCGCGTGCGCGATGTTTCGCTATTGCGATAGGTCGGATATGAAATACAGCAAGCCAAAGATCGTTGCAATTGTCCTTGCCGTGGCACTCTTAGCATTCCCCCCTAAGGTCGCCCGCTCGCCAACTGACAGTTGGGTAGGGCAACATTACACCACTAGGTTCCAATTCATCTTCGAGACTGCTGGTGCGCGGATTGGGGACACGCTAGTCAACTGGCCGATACTCCTATGGTGCGGTCTGATTCTATACTTTGTCTACAATTTGGATGGAGATCGCAAGTGATGACTTTGCTTGGCCTGGCGGTACGAATCCTCCCTGGATCGAAGATCACGATGATGTTGGTTGGAGTTTTCGAATGATTTATGTCACTGCCCTTGCACTTGCTATCGCGGTCCCAGCGAGTACGCCGTTCTCCATTCCACCTGGATTTGCCTTGAAGAGTGAATCCGTGACCGCGGGTTTGCGGGAGTGGAAACTCACCAGTAGGAATGCAAGCATTCATGTTACCTCCTCAGATCAACTGCCGGAACCCGACACCTTGGAGAATACACTTGCAAAGATGCAAGAGAAGCGTCCTGAGCAGGTAAAGCCGATTCACGGTTCAAACACACAAGGATGGATTTGGTGGCTTGACGCGAGGAGACGAGGTGGTTTGAGAAAGTTCCTGATGTCGGGATATGTAAAAGGCAAGTCCCACTGCCTCTTTGTTGACTGGGAGTCCACTGGTCTACCCTCAGTACTTGACTATGCGGCCTTTGAAAGGATGATTCGATCATTCCAATTTCCAAACTAAATTTATGGACCTAGATATAGGCCGGAGTACTTCTTTGCACATGACTGCGATCTTTGTTCGAGTACCCGATGCATACAGGCTGATAATCGCGCCGCAAACCCGGAAGGACCATCCCAGTTCTAGGACCCCGCGAAGTAGCCGTGGGGCCCAAAACTATCATTATCGGAAGTAAAGGTAAGGAGGCCAGCCCGAGACGTGTAGGCTTTGAATATGAGGGCAAGCTAAAAGGTAGACAGGCACAAGCAACGCAGTGAACGCTTCCAAAATCAAACTAAATGAGCTCAAGCAGCAGGGCTTCACGAAGCACCTCCTAGCTTCCAACCTGCGGGAAGAAACCCTCGATCACCTCGATGGAACCAGTCCCATCAGGTAGGCGCTGGGCGATGCCCCAGCCGCCGGGCGCGGCAATCAACGACCGGAAGGGAAGCGCTCCAAAGGTGACCTGGTCCGCAATTCGGTCCACGTGAATCCCTGTCCAAGCCAGCATCAGCCCGTACGATGCCAGTGCCCGCGCGTAGTGCGAACCGCACTCGAACTCGTTGAACGGATTCCGTCGCGTTCCGTCGTACCGCTTGCGAATGCCCTTCACGACCTCCAGAGCCTCGTCGCGAAGACCAGCGTAGGCGAGGTGCGTCGCCACTTGGTACTCGATGCCCGTCCAGACCTCGTCGGAGTACACGAACGGATAGAACGGCTGCCCCCCTTCGGGCCACGAACAAAGGATCAGTCCCGGCTCATCAGCGAAGGCGTACACCCGCTGCAGGTTTTCGTGGTCTCCGAGAGGGGATCGGAAGTTCAGCTCGTAGATAGAGCGCAGACTGGTCGTGATCAACCTAGGATCAACCAGGTCACCTAGTCCTGCAATCGTCGAACAGAGCTGACCGAATACCTGGTCGCTGAGACACCCCTTCCCATGCTGATACCGAGCATCTTCGGGCGAGGTGAAGTCGCCCTCCTGGTAGAAGAACTGCCCGTTCCAGAGCCTCTGCTCGGTGAGGTCGCGTCCGCGCTCATAGAGGTCTCGGTAGCGCGTTCCATCTTCGCCCAAAGCACTAGCGATCGTTTCACAGGCCCGGAGTGCGCCCAGGTAGAAGAACTGGGTCAGGGGGTTCGGGGTCTGGAAGTTGATGTCGTACGTGTTGTGCATGTCGCCATCGACCAGCCCGTCGGCATCTCGGTCCCACTGGACCCACGAGTAGCGCATGGCGAGCTGAACGCTGGGCCAGATCTGGCGAAGCCAGTCGGTGTCGCCGCTCAGACGCCAGTCGCGCACGACTTGGATGATCTGTCCTAACTGCCCGTCGCTTGCGGCATGCCAAAGAGGGAAGTTGGTGCCCAACGGGATCATTTGCCGGAAGTTCATCGCTCCCTTCTGTCCTTCAGGGCCACAAAGGAAGCCGTTCTGGAACGCCGTGTCCAGCATGTTCCGCTGGATCTCGGGGAAGAGATAGGCGTGGGCCAAGGCGTAGTTCCACACGTGCGAACACGTGCCCTCGCAGCAGCCTTCCTTTTGCGAGCAGCCCTCCCAGGCTGAAAACGTTCCGTCTTCGAGTCGGGTGACCGTCGGCGAGTGGAGCGTCGATAGGCTCGCGCCTACCGACAATAGGATTTCGGGCGGGAGCGTGGAGTCGTAAAGGGCATGCTCGAACTGGAGCGTCCGCTCTGTCAACGAGGCGCGATCCTTTAGGAACCGGGCGCCCGCCGTCCACGCATCAGCATCGACGGTCGCGTAGTGGTGCCTCCACGTAGGCCGAGTCTCGCCTTCCTTCTGAGCTTGCCAGTACTTCTCGGCGTTCGGGAACACCCAGCTGAAAACGAAGGGCAGATCGGCGCTCTCGCCTGGTGCGAGGTCGAAATGGAGCGCGAGCGACCCCGGCATGCGCTGACCGGGTTCGGATGCCTCCGAGGGCAACAGTGTGCCGGTGGTGCGGAACTGGTTCCAGAAGGCCCGAACCGCATCCCACCAGCCCTCTGGCTTCCATCGAGCCGTGGCGCTCACGTGCGGCCAATCCGTCATGACTGCGAATGTGCCCGCACCAAGGTGATCACCGGAGTACTGCTCGTTTGAGAAGCGGATCCCGGTCATGCACCTATCAGTGACCACCGCCTGAGTACTCCGATCGACGCCCGGATCGACCGCCGCCTGTCCCTCGCCGACGGGGTTGAGCATCGACCAGGCGATCGAGCCCTCCACGCGTCGGTCGGAGAGATTGCAGACTCGGTACACGAGGCAAGCGACCGGATGGCTCGACGCCGCCACATCGCCCAAGATGAACGGATTGAAGGCGGCCAACTCGATCGCCAGCGGACATCCGCCCTTCACGAAGTTCAGGCGAGCGACCGGAAAGGTACCGAGGAAGCTGTTGTCCTGGCAGTGGGGCAAGCCGTCCATCTGCTCAAAGAACCGTCCATGCCCGTAGGTCCAGAAACCCGCCATCGACCCCGCAAAGTCCTTCCGCCGCGGGCCGAGCAGCACCGAAGCCTTGGGTTCTTCACCCTCCACGCGGTACCAAAGGGCAGGGAAGGTGGTGTCGAAGACGCTCCCCTTGTTAGGCCGCCCAAAGATCTCCCAATCGCGGAGGCCACCCCGCCCATCCAGGCTCACGCACCCCGTCCCGATCCCACCGAGAGGGAAGGCGATCTCCTTGAGTTGGTCTCCCGAGAACGAGTACGGTTCGGCGTTGAACGATGGCGTGAAGAGGTCCACGGCCAAGTATAGACTCGGAGTCCTAGGTCTGAATCTCTGGGAAAAGCGCTCGAATCGCGTATCAACCAAGTTCAAATGGAATTGTGAATTTTGAACTTGCATCTGGCGTATTTGTGTTGGATAATACTGATCAACAGCATGCTCGGATCATGATCTGTCGATTGGCCTCGGCTTGAAACGGCATTTCGTGACCATCCGCTTGAGCGGCCCTTGATGGGCTTGTGGGCGGAGGAACTTCGAAGAGGTGAATGAACATGTTGGAGTTGTCGGAAGCGACATCTGTTCTGCCCATTACGGCAGAAGAAAGGGCTGCTTTTGAAGAGCAGGGATATCACGTCGTACGCGGCGCTATCGGTCCCGACGAAGTGGCCATCTACCGAGACGCACTGGTGCGGGTTCTCGGAACGTCCCCAGACCACGCGTATGCGTCGAGGCTGTTGACGGCCCAAGTCCCTGATGCACCGCCCACTCTCACGAATCCGCGCGGCATCTGGGCAGGCTTTGACCTACCCCTATTCGACTCAATCTTCTACGACTTTGCGTTTTCCCCTCGGATCGCGCTGAGCGTTGCGGGCTTGCTTGGCCCGGATGTCAACTTGTTCGAGACCAGTTTCGTGTCTAAGGTCCCCGGCTTCCCCGGTAACTTCCGCGACTGGCATCAGGACACCGAGTATTCCGATCCTCAATCGAACGACTCCCTGGTTACGGTCATCACGTACCTGGATGCGATGGACGGGGAGTCGGGAGGAACCTGGGTCTGCCCAGGTACCCACAAGCTAGGCGCCCTTGCCCACGCCGAGCCCACCGAGGAGTACTCGAGCAACGCTCGCGAGGTCGCGAACAAGGCGGAATACGATCGCATCGGATTCTGCCCGAAGTACCAACCTGGCGATACTTTGATCTTCAAAGCGCGTCTGGTTCACAAGTCGGGCTCGAACCTGAGCTCTACGGACCGACTCAGCCTCGCCTATAACTACGTGACGGCCGACACCTTGGACTACAAGGAAGTCAACCGCTACATCGGGAGTTCAACTCCGGTTGTGCGCGATGGCAAGCCCTACATTCCTGGCGACACCCTGCGCCAACGACTTTCCCACTGATTCCAAATCTAATTGAAAACCAACGGAGGTTATTCTCTTGACTCATCTCAGTAACAAAAAGGGCGGTTTCACGCTCATCGAACTCTTGGTCGTCATTGCCATCATTGCCATCTTGGCGGCGATCCTTTTCCCTGTGTTTGCGCAAGCAAAAGAGTCCGCCAAGAAGACGGCCTCGATCAACAATACTAAGCAGATCACGCTCGGCATTATCATGTATGCCGCTGACTATGATGACACTGCCGTACCCCTGCAAAACGGTTCGGATGCGACCAATCCCGCGGGCGTTCCTTTCACTTGGCCGATGCTCGTGAACCCCTATGTCAAGAACTACGACTTGCATAAGGAGCCAAACGACGGCACCCAGAACGAGGCCCAATGGATCCAGAACGCCAATGACTGGGGCCTGGGCATTGCTCCCCCTCTGTCGGGCTATCAGCGCGACTTTATCCGCACGTTCTTCGGTAGCTGGGGTTATAACTACGTGTTCTTCTCGCCCATCACCAACGATGCGGACCAGATCCGCCGTCCGATCAGCCTGACTCGCTCAGGAAATCCGGCGAACCAGATCCTGATTGTGGGTGGTATGGGTTCAAACGCGTCGGGCTCGTGGCCAAACTGTTCCGGTACTGCCGCTGGCTTCTACGCCATGGATCCTCCTTCGCGAGTGGGATCGGATAATACGATCAACGGTTGGAACCAGGGCTGGTACCTCGAGCGAGGAACTGCCGGCACGGCATGCGGAGGTTCCAGCTGGAACCTGTACAACGCCTACGGCTCGATGTGGCCTCGCTACACTCGAGGTTCGAACGGCCCTGGCGACTCTGGCATCACGCCGGTCGGGCACCTCGACGGACACGTCAAGGCGCTCAAGATTGGTCAGATGCTTGAAGGCGCGCAATATCCGGCAGTGGAGCCACTGTCTGCCCGTGCCGTCACGGACCCCAACAAGTATCGATGGGGCTATGGCCAGTAAGCGGACCCTTTTGGGCCTGAGCCTGGTGCTCGGGCTCGGAGCAATCGGATGCGGTACCCAGGTCGTCAAGGCCGGGGTTCCGCCTCCCGAAAAGCAAACACAAGACCAGACGCGCAATCTGCCGCCGGATCGTGCAGGAACGCGGGGAGGGTTGGGCATGCCCAAGCAACTCCCGAAGGGACCCTACTAAGGAGATCTCTGGCGCCCTCTCCGAGATCACTCGGAGAGGGCGTTTCTGTGTCCGCTCCTAGGTGTTGGCCGAGTCCGGAACGTGCAGTTGGTCGTTCCAGTTAGCCGTCAAGTCAGAATCGGTGCCTTTCTCGATCTTGGGATCGGGCGCGCGACCGAATTCGACGAGCATCACTTCGCCCGGTTCCAGCCGGAACGCGAAATCACCATCGCTCATCCGAGTCATGCGCCCTTCGGGAGTGGACAGAGCCGCGATCACTTGCTCTTGAACGCTGGTCGAGTTGTGGCTTTCGCCCGCATCGCGCCAAGCCTCGTAAGCCGATCCGCGATCTCGCTTCACATGGAGAGAAGATGCGATGCGACCAGCCAGATCGGGCACGCTGATCTCACCCTCCCAAACCTCCTCAGGAAGCCCACGGGGAACGTGATTCCACAGTAGGACACGCACCATCTTGCCCTCCTGCGTGGCCACTGCGCTCGCGCCGGGATGAGGCGATTCGATCTCCAGCGACAGGACTGGACCGCGCATCTCGGCGAGGAGACGGAACGCGTGGAAGGAAGCCTTCGGGACGCCCTGGATGGTGACCATCCCGAACGTGTTCGAGAAGGGTGCTTGAGGCAGACCCATCTCCTCAAAGATGTCGCTCGCGACCCACCAAAAGAGCCCATCCGAGTCGGCATCGAGGTTCCTGCACACGTGCGTAACGAGGGCAGCCGCGTACAACTCATCGATGGTCGAGTTGGCGTACCAGTCGATGTCCTCTTTGTCCTTCGCGTCCAGCGCACTCCACTCCGTCCAGTAGATCGGCAGGTTCGGCCGAGACGAGGCCCGGACGCGCTCCCGAACCCAGCGGACGGTGGCGGGGAAGTACATCCCGGGCGCATGGGGGCTTTCGGCTCGTGTCGGGTGGGACGCAAACTCGTTCTGGGGGTAGGCGTGGGTGGAGAGGAAGTCGGCGGGAACGTCGTTCTTGTCCACAAAGTCGAGGAAGTCGTCAATCCAGCCTGCCTCCGCGCTGGCGGGCCCACCGACCTGAAGCTGGGAATCGACGCCCTTCAGAGCTTCCGCCGCCGTGCGATACAGGTTCCAGTAATCCTCCTGAGTTCCGGTCCAAAACGCATCCAGGTTCGGCTCGTTCCACACCTCGAAGCGCCACTGGCGTACTTCTTCGATGCCATAACGCTCGATCGCGTGTTCGGCGAAGGCGCGCACGAGATCACCCCACTCGGACCAATTGCGTGGCGGAGTGACGTTCATCTGCCAGTGGAAAAAGACAGTTGGACCCGATGAGAGTGCCTTCGGCATCGGACCGAGTTCGGCAAACGGCCGAAGGCCGATGGATAAGAGAAAGTCGATCAGCTTGTCCATCTGCCCCCATTGGTAGGCGAGCGACCCATCCTCAAGCCGTGCCGCCACTGCCATATCTTCGTGAAACAGGCCATGGAATCGGCAGTAGCGGTACTTCATGGTCCGCTGGACCAGGGTCAAGTGGGCTTGGGCATCCGCCCGCATTAACTCGAACGCACGGCCCATCGCAATGCCTTCGCGCCAGGGGTGCTTCAGAGGCTGACTTCTGACATCGCCGATTCGAATCATGGCTCCACCTTACCGAGCCCATGCCCTGTGGTTCAATAAGCTTCCTAGGAGGGAAGAGATGGATTGGAAGTGCGAAGGTGCCAAGTGCCATGAGATCAGCGAAGCAGCGAACGGATCTCGGGTCGTCCTATCCGGTGCTTCCCGGTTCGAGGTCGAGTTTTTTCTGCCCGGGGTTGGGGCGGAGGATCAGTTCCATCACGCCTGCTTGCCCCGCATGAGGGGCACTGGCCTCGCCCCGCTGGGCACGGATTGGCGCGACGGCTGGCATTCGCCGCTCTGCGCCGACTTTCACTTTGACCAAGCCGTCGGAGCCCAACCCTTCGGTTACTTTCCGCCCTTCGCCGTGTTCCAGAACGGCCGAGCCGTGCTTCTGATCGGGCCGCTGACGGAGAACGCGATCCGCTCCTCCTACGCCTGGGAGGTCCGAGAAGAGGGTCTCTCGCTAACCATGACCTTGTCCGACGTCTCCGGAGCCGAGTCTTTGGGCGAAGTCTCCGAAGAGATCTGGGTGCAATCGTGGAACCCAGGGGAGGGCCCGTCGCTCTCGCCCGCACTCTTTGAGGAATACAACCGCCGACTGCCGAGCAAGCGCGAACGAGCGTACTCCGGGCTCTACTGGGGCACGTGGAACGACGGGACGTTCCGCGACATCGATGCCGAGCGGATCGTGTCCATGGCCCGCTGGTTGTCCGAGCGCGCACCCGAGGTCAAGTGGGTTCAGATCGACGATGGCTGGGCCGGACCTTCTCGTTCCGTCGTGGGGACGACGGCGGATCGCTGTTCGGGACTCGGCATGAGCCACTTTGGGGTCTTCTACCAACCCGAGGATCTACCCTACGACGAGCGCTTTCCGAACGGATTGGCCGCGGTTGCCGATGAGATTCGGGCCGCCGGTCTGCGACCCATGATCTGGCTGACCTACCACGTCCATGAGTCCGCCGCCTTGTACCGCGATCATCCCGAGTGGTTTCTGCCCGACTGCCGACTCCACTTCATGACCGATATGCGGTTCCTCGACCCGTCGCTCCCCGAGGTCCAGGAGTACACCGCTCGCGCCCTTGATCGAGTCTTCCACGAGTGGGGCTTCGAGGGATGCAAGCTCGACTTCTGGACGATGGCGTTCGAGCAGAGCGACGCTCGAGGAAGGCTCCCCGGCACCCTCGTCCAGTCCTTCGCCTGGTTCGCGGGCGAGATCCGCAAGCGACTCCCCGACGACGGCATCCTGATGCACTGCATCGACCTTCCGTTTGGCGCGCCCTTCCGCGCGCAGTGGTTCGATCAGTTCCGCTACTACTCAGACTCCGAAGGCATCTGCGCGAGCGAAGACATGATGCGCGAACAGGCGCGATGGGCGGCGTTCCTCGTCGGCCTGTACGGGGTCCAAAAGTGGTGGACTCCGAACGGCGATGGCCTTGGCATCTTCGATCACTTCGCAATGCCCGATACGCACTTCCGCCGCTGGTGCGCTCTTCTCGTCGCGTCGGGAACACTGACCGAGTTGGCAGGCTGGCTCAGCCGCAAGCCCGACCATCCTCGCGTGAGCCAGATCCTCGAATTGCTGAAATGGTCGCGCCAAGGCTCTCCGGTGACTCTTCCCGGGTGGAACTATGCCGAGAGTTCAGACGCCACCGCGCCATCCATTTGGGTGCGCGACGATGGCGGCCAGTGGCTCATCGGTCTCACGAACTGGACCCAAGAAGAGCTCCACATCAACCCGTCCGAACTTGGCCTCCCCTCCGATGTGAAGTTCTTCGCGCTTGATCGGAGTGAAGCGACCGAGGAGACCTGGCTTGTCGGGCCCGAAGACGGGTGGCTCCTACTTGCCACCCGTCAGGGTGATGCCCTGGACAAATAGCTTCTGGCACGCCAAAAAGATCACCAAGATGGGCAGCATCACGAGCAGGGAAGCGGCCATGAGCAGGTGCCACTCGGTCTTCTGCATCGTTTGGAAGGTGCGGAGCCCGAGTTCGAGGGTCTCCATCTCGTTCGTGTTGAGATAGAGCAGCGGACCCATAAAGTCGCGCCATGACCCCACGAACGCGAAGACGGCAACCGTGCCCAAGGCAGGGCCCGAAAGAGGAAGAAGGATCCGGCCAAAGATCACGAAGTGATTTGCGCCATCCAACTTGGCGGCCTCGTCCAGTTCGGTCGGAATGCTCATGAGGAACTGGCGGAGCAAGAACACGTTGAACGCCCCCGCGAAGAAGAACGTGGGCACCCAGAGGGGATAGAACGTGTTCACCCACCCGATCTGGGCGAACAGGACATAGCTCGGGATCGTGGTCACGATGCCGGGCAGCATCATCGTCGCCAAGACGATCATGAACAGCCGGTCCTTGCCCGGGAAAGAAAGGCGTGCGAAGGGATACGCCGCTGCACTCGAACTGAGCACTGTCCCCAATGTGGCGAGGACAGAGAGGACCAGAGTGTTCTGAAAGAGCCTCCCAAAGCTGAGTTCGGGCTGGGTCAGGACGGTCTCAAAGTTCCTGAGCGTCGGGATGGTCGGCCAGGCCCACGGGCTGCTTGCGTCGATCTCTGCCGGCGTTTTGAGCGACATTACGAGCATCACGTAGATCGGCAGCATGAAGACCACCGCACCCAAGATCAGGAGAATTCGCGTCAGCCAAGCGCCGCCTCTCATCGCCCCTCCCCCTCGTAGTAGACCCATCGGCGCGAGGTCGCAAACTGGGCCCACGTGATCGCGAGAATGATCGCGAACAGGATCCAGGCGAGCGCGCACGCGTAGCCCATCTTGAGCGAGCGGAACGCCTGCGTATACAGGTTCAGCATGTAGAACTGGGTCGCGTTGTTCGGCCCGCCCTGGGTCATGACGAACGCCTGGGTGAACACCTGGAACGATCCGATGAGCCCGGTGATCAGCGAGAAGAACAGGGTCGGCGTCAGGAGAGGGAAGGTGATATTCCGGAACTGACGAAGGACTCCCGCACCGTCCAACTGAGCCGCCTCATAGTAGGACTTCGAAATACCTTGCAGGCCCGCCAAGAACAGGATGGTGCCCCCACCGGCACCCCACAGCCCCATTAGAACAAAGGCAGGCAACACTGTGTGCTCGCTGCCGAGCCAGTTCACGGGTTGCCCGGGCGTCCCCGCCAGATTGCTCATGAGCGTCCCGAGCCCCAGGAGGTCACCCTTGCCGTCCGGTCCATACAGGATTCGGTTGATGAGTCCGTTTTCGGGATGGAATAGCCGCATCCAGATCAGCGAGGTCGCCACGCCGCTCACAAGGGAAGGGAGGTAGTAAAGAGACCGGTAGATCGGCATCCCCTTCACCTTCACGTTCAAGAGCAAGGCGAGACCTAGAGCGAACGCGATGCCGATCGGGGTGCTCAGCGCGGTGTACACCAGCGTGACCTTGACCGACTGCCAGAACAGCGGATCGACCGTGAAGGCGTCCACGTAGTTCTGGGCCCCGCGCCACAACGGCGGCCGAAGGATGTCGGAGTTGGTCGTGCTCAGAACCAAGGAGTAGAGCATCGGGCCGAGCGTGAATCCCACGAGGCCAATCAGCAGCGGGGTTAGGAAGAGGTAAGCCGCTCTCGCATCCTGCTTCTGAGTGCGCGTGAGGCGAACGGACCGCTCGGGCCAGTAGATCCATGCTAAGAGACCGAGGGCGACCGCCACTCCGAACACCCACCCCCACACCTGGGGAAACGGATCGCGCGGGAGTCGGCGGAGCGCCGAATCGAGCCGAACCTGGCTCTCGGCGGTGACACGGTCCAGGGTCTCCTTGACCGGACGCGTGCCGCTCAGGATGTCGAAAGCGGCACTGTCCAGGTTGGTCAGCGTGTCTTCGAAGTACTCCGGTGTCTGGCTGAACGACATCTGGGAGGCCGCAATATCGGTCACGTCCAGATGCTGCGGAGTCTTTCGCGCTTCGGGCAAACCTGGGCCATAGAGCCAGACGCCGGGCTCAAGGGCGAGCTTTCGGTTCGCCGGCTGGGCCATGCCGGAGATGGCGAGCGAGCGTTGGGCGGGTGCTCCCGCCATCCACTGGGCTAGCTTCCAAGCCTCGCGAGGATGTCGAGTGCCTTTCATCACCACCGTTCCCGTGGCGTCGGTCCCGAAGGCACGTTCGCGACCCTCGTAGGCAGGGAAGAGGGTCACGTCCCAATCGAACGAGTCCGGGGGGATCTCGCGCCGCAGGCGTTCCAAGTAGTTCGGGAACGTGATATACATCGCGATCCGGCCCTTCCTGAATTCGTCAAAGACGCTGGACTGCCGGACCGTCGTGATCTGATCCCAAGTGGGAATCCAGTTGTCCTTGACGATCGTGTTCCGGGCGAACTCCATGAGCTGCACGGTCTCGGGCTGGTTCGCGGTGATGCGCTTGGGAGCTTCATTGCTGTCCCAAAGCTGATAACCGCGACTCTGGAGGAGCAAGTTGAACCACAACTGTGGCCATTCCGGCGCGAGTCCGAACTGGACGACTTTCCCGTCCGGCCCCCTCCGCGTCAACTCCCGCATCACCCAGATGAAGTCTTTCTCCCGAAGCTCGGGCCGCACGCCCTCAGTCCAACTCCAGTTTCCGTCGGGGTAGGGGATTCCCGCTTCGCGAAAGGCCCTCTTGTTGTAGAAAATCAGCCCGAAGGGGCCCACGTCGCGAGGCAATGCCCAGAGTTTGCCTTCCCAGGTGTAGTACTGCAGCACGTTTGGATACCAGTCATCGAGCTTCGGACCTGGGTCGTCTTTGCGAAGTTCATCGATGGACCACAGGGCGCCACGCGTCGCAAAACGCTGGTAATGGTTGACGCTCAGTTGGGCAAGATCGGGAGCGACGCGTGCGGCCGCTTGCGTCAGGAGCTTTTGGATGTACTCGTCCGGAATGCTCTCAACTTGGACTTTGATTCCCGGATTCGCCTTCTCGAACTCGGCCGCTAGCTTCTGCTGCATGCGTAAGGAGTCACCGGTGTCCATGCAGGCATAGCGAAGAACGACTTGGCCGTGGGCAAGGCATGATCCTGCCAAAACAAGGACCACGCTGACCATGTTTTTGAGGTTATTCAGCGGCCACAACTTAAGACCATACTAACGCATGAACGACTTGGAGATGGTGAGAATCTCGCCGCATTTGAGCTTGAATGCGGTCTTTCGGCAATATCGTGCCTCCAGTCGCATATCTTCTTCGGCGGAGGGCTTTACGTGGACTTGCCGAGAGCTTCCCGACCACGGTTTTCGGCTGGAAGTGACCTGGCAGGGAGCAGGGCCGAGCCAGCCCTCCGCGTTTGGCGTCGAGGTCGTCGCGGGCGTATGGGGACCAGAACCGTACGTCGTCATTCCCGGATCGGTCTATGCGGGCAATCGATTTCGCTGCAACGCCTCTGCCTACCCGTGTCTGCTGGACGATCCCGCCGATTGGATTCCCGACGTCGAAACCACGATCTCCGATGTCCCTCGCCTATCCATCAACTCGGGTCCCTCTAGGGTTCAGCAGATCACTGGAGATGCTGCCACTCCTGGAATTGGTGTGGCCGGACCCGACCAGGGCTTGTGGCTCGCGGCCGTACCTCAAACCGAGATTGGCTTCGTCCTCCTTGAGGTCGAGGAATCCGACGACCGAACGCAAACCGCGATCCGGATCTTGACCCCTGGCGTCCGCGAGGACCTCCGCTATCATGGCGGGCCAACCTGGGTCCCTTCCGAGGACCGGGGTTACGTCTTCGAGCCTGGAGAGACCCGAAGCCTTGAGTTCTGGGTGCAGCCGGTGGATCAGGGCGGTCCCCAAGCACTCTTCCGGATCTTCGCGGCTGTGGTCGCCCGATATGCAGAAGCCAGGCCCTGTCCAAGGCTCCCGTTCTCCGAGGCCTATCGGCTTATTGAGGAGAATCACCAGCTGCTGCACTGGGACGAGGCCGATGGGTTCTATGCCTGTGGCGATCGTTCCCAACCCTATGCCCATTGGCAGATGGGATGGGTCGGTGGCGGAATGTCGGCCTACGCCCTCCACGTTGAGGGCACGCCCCTGAGCCGGTCACGTGCCGTTCGGAACCTGGATTTTGCCGTAAACAAGGGCCAAGCGCCAAGCGGACTCTTCTGGTCCTTTGCTAACCCCGACTGCGTGTTCGGCGACATGATCGATATGGACTATGGGCAGGACTGGCACCTGGTGCGCCGATCCGGCGACGGCCTCTACTTCCTGTCTCGGCTACTGGATCGTCTCGATGATCCCTCGCCACGTGCTCGGAAAGGACTTGAGGAGGTGGGCGACGCGCTACTTTCGATTTGGCGTCGTTACGGGCAATTCGGGATGTTCGTCAGTGATAAGAACAACGACATCCTCGTCGGGGGCACCACATCGGGAGCGATCATCCCCGCCGCGTTGGCGGCAGGTGCCCAAGTGTTGGGACGACCCGACTGGCTAGAAGCAGCCCTCGAAATCGGTCGTGTGCTCGCGACGAAGTGGTTGGCGTTGGGCTATACGAATGGCGGGCCGGGTGAGGCCGCCCAATGCCCCGACAGTGAGTCCGCCTTTGCCCTCGTCGAATCCCTCGTCGAACTCTACGAAGCCACCCAGGATGCGTCCCTGCTGCCTCTCGCCGAGGATGCGGCCTACCATGCCTGGACCTGGGTCATGCCCTACGACTTTCCGTTCCCACCCGACTCATCTCTGGGAAGGATCCAGGCGCACACGCGAGGGAGCGTTTGGGCCAACGCCCAGAACAAACACAGCGCCCCCGGCATCTGCACACTCAGTGGCGTCTCCTTGCTGAAGCTGGCTAGGGCAACTGGGAACCGCCAATGGATCGATCTGCTCCGAGACATCGCGTTTGGGCTTCCCCAGTACCTCTCCCGCCCCGACCAGCCCATCTTTGAACTCCCGTCCGGGCAGATGTGCGAGCGAGTCAACACCTGCGACTGGGAAACCCCCGATATCGGGGTCGGAGAAGGATTCCCGTTTGGCTGCTGGTGCGAGGTCTCCATGCTCCTCACCTACGCCGAGGTTCCGGGCGTTTATCTCGAAACTGACACGGGAGCGATGTGGGTAATGGACCACATCCAAGCCACCGCTACTCGCCATGACGATGGGTGGAATCTGTCCCTAACAAACCCCACCGCCTTTCCGGCACGGGTGAGCATTCTTGCCGAAAGTGCCGATCGCCGTGCGCAACCACTTGGTTTGCAGCCGCTGAAACGCGCTCTCTGGCAGGAGCTCCCTTCTGGTGCGACCGTAGAAGTTTATGTCCAGGCTGACTAGGTCATAAACCCGACAATTGATACCAATCGAACTTAACCAGACCAGTCGGACCATGCTCCTACTTTGGGCCGCTCTGGGGGAGTTGGCACGCAAACATCAACAAGGACTGGGTCGCTAGAGAAAGTCGAGAAGACCTCGCCCAATTCAGGTTCAAAAACTGGAGCCGATGAAGGGAATCGAACCCGCGACCTGCTGTTTACGAAACACGGACTTTTATTTCCATTGCGTCGCGGAAGCCATCCGATTAGGTTCAATCGAGCCTCCGGAGCCTTCAATATCTTCATTCCTTCCATTCCACGTTGCCCAGGTTGTCGTCAGGGTTGTCGTCAACTTCCCGCAAGCTTCAGGTGGTCGATAGGGCCGGAGTGTTGGCACGCAAATCCAACCGCATGGACGTGAAGCAGTTCCGCGGGCCATGCCCAAATCGATTGACGGGCTCCGGCTTTGTGCGTGAACGATGGGAAGGAGCGGCCAGTGCGATGCCGCTCTAGGTGAGCCCTGAAGCAGATAAGCCGCCACGAGGGCCTGCTGACCCTATCTTTACTTGCTTATTAGTAATTACAGCTATTCTATATACTTATTGCTGGAACAATATCATCGTATTGTGGTTCCCATTCCACTCTGCGGGCAGGGAGGCAGGGCGTGCTCGAAGGAAGCAGTGACCTTATGACTGGGCTTCGATCAAGCATGAACCATGATCTTGAAGAGGGCCGTTGCCACCCCAGAAGCCCTGCCCACCGCAGCGCCGTAGTTTCCCCAACATCCCTCTTGTGGCGTCTTGGGCGATACGGCCACCGCACCGAGCTGCTTGTCTCATCGAGGCCTGCACATCAGCAACTGCCTTTGCTGACCCCACGTGGCTCCATGGAAGTCTACAGCCCGTTACTGCGAGTTTTCTTCCGAGATGGCGGCATCATTCGGGCGATGGACCGAACCTCGGCCAGGATTCTCTCCCAGAGAGAGGAAGTCGGCATTACCTTATGCCTCTCCCTCTGATAGTGGTGTGACGTGGGTTGTGACTGTCGCAAAGTCACCCGCGACAGCAGTTGTGACAGTGCGACGGTCACATGTGACCAAAGTGTGACCGGGCACCGGTTCATCCCCACGGGTGTGGGGCGGTTCTCCAGGCGTCCGTAAAGTGTCCACGTTTGGCCGGTTCATCCCCACGGGTGTGGGGCGGTTCATAGCCCGCTTTGTAGAACCAGACCATCCAGCGGTTCATCCCCACGGGTGTGGGGCGGTTGGTGGACAAATCCCCACGTTGCGCAAACCAGTCGGTTCATCCCCACGGGTGTGGGGCGGTTGGCAACACTGCCGCCCCAAGCTGGGCGGCCACCGGTTCATCCCCACGGGTGTGGGGCGGTTGTGACAGCCAGTTTCTCGTTGATCTGTCTGAACGGTTCATCCCCACGGGTGTGGGGCGGTTGGTGTAAATCACGATGTTGCCAGCCACCACCACGGTTCATCCCCACGGGTGTGGGGCGGTTAAGGGTGGCAAGGGCACAATGTCCGACCCGACCGGTTCATCCCCACGGGTGTGGGGCGGTTTCAGTCTTCAGCGTCCTTCCGAATCGGGCAGCCGGTTCATCCCCACGGGTGTGGGGCGGTTGGTAAGGGCAAAGTATTCCTTTCTGCGCCTTTCGGTTCATCCCCACGGGTGTGGGGCGGTTTGTCAGGTAGTCCGCGTATTGCGGATGGTCCGCCGGTTCATCCCCACGGGTGTGGGGCGGTTTCTTGGCGTTTTTGCCTGCTTGAGCCTTGCGCTGGTTCATCCCCACGGGTGTGGGGCGGTTTTGCTCACTGAGCCAACGGAGATCCCAACGTTCGGTTCATCCCCACGGGTGTGGGGCGGTTCGGCAACGGGCTTTTCATCAATGGATCTGCGTC
>JBMOJD010000034.1:0-31246 GCA_049317025.1 Fimbriimonas sp.
TCGGTTCGCGACTTTTCGATCGCCTTGCCATCCATGAACAGGCCTTCGTTAACCTTCGAGCCAAACTGATCATCGCAAGTGTAGGTCAGGTTCAGGCGAGCATCTTCGACATCGGTACCAACCGTGAAGCTAACTTTGTACAGACCAGAGAAACTGCCGACCGTAACCCAGCGAGCCTTCTTGTCGCCCGTCCAATCGTCCCTTTCTGGGTTCACCCAGCCTCCAGGAAGATAGCCGTAGAACTTCTCAGCATCATAGGCTGCATCCTTAACCTTGGCAAAGTGATCCTTTGTAAGCTTCTCGAAATCCTTGGTATAGTCGCCTTGCAGGCCCTTTACAGTGTCACCGGTACTGCGGAATGTAGCAAAAACACCAGCTTGGGACAGAGCAGCAATGGCGAGAGAAGATACGATGAGAAAAGTCTTGGTGATTTTCATGTTAGGTATGCCTTGAGGTGTTTCAATTCTCGCCTTCGAGTTGCCTGCACACTCTTGATTTCGTTGCCTAGCCACTAGGCAGATGCATATAGAAACAAGGAATGTCAATCGATGGTTCCCGAATGTGTGGAGAAATTCGCAGTTACCGGCTATCTGCTTTGCCAGAAAATGAAAGAGCCAGATACCATCGGTATCTGGCAATTTGGTTGGTGGTAGTACTCGTCCAGCGTAGGGCTTATCTAGCCAACTTGCGTCGGATCACCGCTGCGAGGCCAGTGGCAAGCGCGAGGAGCGATGCTGGCTCCGGAACTGCCTCAGGATTCTTGCTCAGGGAGAAGTTGTCGACAATGGCACCGAAGCTGTCATCGTTACCCATGCCACGGAGCTGAAGGATATTCGTACCAGAATTTCCGAGCAGGCTAATCTGGGTTGTCGTGAACGAAGTGGAGGTCAAGTCACGGCCGGAGTAGACCACTGCACCGTTCCAAAGCACGTCAAAGTCAGCGGTATTAAGCGGTCGTCCACTCATGCTAGTCTTCCGGCGAGCGTATCCAAAGCTCAACGAGTATGATCCTGCACTAAGGCTAACGCTTTGTTGAACGATCGCATTATGATAGGCATCAAGCTCCAAAACCTGACCCGAAGTCCCGGTCACACCATAGGTCCCTGCCGTGCCAATCTCAATCTTATCTTGGACCGCAGTCCAACCGCTAATTGACGTGTAGGCCCCCCAGCCGCCGACAACGGGCTTTTCGAAGTCACCGTTGGTCAGAAGGTTTGCTTGGGCGGAGATGGTAAGGATGGCGAGGGCGAGGATCGAGGTGCTCTTAATGATATTCATAATGTTTCCTGTGCTTTGAAGTGAAGCACAGGAAACCATAACAGCACTGCTTTGTAATACGTTCCCGAAAATGCAAAAATTGTTGTGCAGGAAGTGTTGCGGATTGACCAACATAAATGGCTATATGGATCGTATGGCTATCACGATACGTGCGGCCATGAGGATCCCATGTCGAGCAATATTTGCGGGCAGAGCGCCCTTCGGGCTTGGTTCTGTCCCGAAGGGAAACAACAACTTGCGAAACGATTCGGTTCCGCTCGTAGCGTCAACCCCGACAAATGGGGACAAATCAAGGCAATCTTACGAGGTGATCAGGGGAAAGAACTCTCGACTGCTTTGCTCGAGTGATTTCCGCTTCGAATGTTAAGATTTGATGCAGATCACATCTTCAGATGTGCGCGCCCCTTGGTATATTGCTGGTATGCGAAAGGTTGGACTCCTCTTTGCCCTTCTGGTCGGGGTTGGCATCGTAGCCAAAGCCCCCGCCCAAGTCCTACTAGATCCGATCCAGATCGGTGGCCAGATTCCTCGCCAGATCGCCGTAAACACGGCGGCGAACAAGATTTATGTGGCGAACACCCAGAGCCAGGATCTTGGAATCTACGACGCGACTTCGTTCGTTCGTCTCAAGACGATCCGAACGCCTCAATCCGGTTGGGGAATTGCCTTCAACCCTAGCACCAACAAGATTTACCTCTCCGGGCCGAAACTGACGGTGGTTGACGCGCTTACGGAGACTGTTTCGTCCTCGGTTACCCTGCCGCGGGTCGGCAACACCATCGCGATCAACACGGCGACGAACCGGGTTTTTGTGACGGTTGACAACACGGGCAACAACTTCTTCGTCATCGACGGAACTTCGCTGGCCGTCCTGCAGAACTTCGCCGTTGGCGGCCGCCCGCAGCAGATTGCGGTGAACCAGGTCACGAACGAAATCTACACGGCGAACTTCAACGACAACACCGTGACCGCCATCAACGGGTCAACCTTCGCTAGGACGACCATTAGCCTTGGAGCGGAAAGCAACAGCCCGATCGGAATTGCGGTGAACACGCTGACCAACCGAGTTTTCGTGACTCGAACCAATCCAAACCGAGTCACCACCATCAATGGTGCGACCAAGAGCGTGATAAACAGCCTCGCCGTTCCCGCAGGCTATGCCAACTGGGCGTCGGTGGACGAATCGAGCAACACGTTGCTCTTCACCCAGGCCCAAGGTGGCAAGCTTGCCTTCCAGACTCAAGCACCCATCGCGACCACTCAGGTCACGGTCGGCGCAAACCCGACTGGAGCTCTTGCGGTTCCGGCTGTTAACCGATACTTCACCGCTGATGGCGGATCGAACACCATCACAGTTGGCAACCTGGCCACCAAGGCTTCCATCGCAACCGTCATCACCGGCGCTTACATTCGCTCGTACGCGCTTGATCTCACCAACAATGTCGCGGTTCTTGGAACCGAGCTTGAGACGGCTATCCAGAAGGCTGACCTCTCCACGGGTGTGGTCACTCGACTCACTCCCCTGGCCTACACTCCGACGCAGATTGCCGTTGATCCGGCAAACAACGTTATCTATGCGCTTGAGGCTCCTCGTACTCTGCGCGCCTACGATAGCACCACGGGTGCATTGCTCGGCAGCCGTGTTCTCGGTAGCGGCACGGTTCGCCAACTCATCGTCCCCGGCCCGGGCCGCATTGTCTCGGTCGATTCGACCGGATCCGTCCTCGAGTCCCTTGGTTCCACCCTCACGGCTGGCTTCACCACGGCTCTTCCTACCGGCACATACAGTGTCGCTCGCCTCTTCGTCAACGCTGGCCTCGGCCGACTCTATGTCCTTGCAAATCGAGGCACCGCTACTTGGGGCCTGTTCTCGCTCGACCTCACGACGGGTGCGGACACCAATCCTGTGGTTGACATCGTGGGTGCCTCGCAAGGCTCCACGATTGACGCAGTTGCGAACAAGCTGTATGTCGCTGCGACCGAAGCTGGCGTCACCGGATACAAGACGGTTGACCTAAATCTGCTCACGGTTAGCCCTGTAACTGCCTTCGGTGCGACAATCGAGGGGATCTCGCTTTCGTCGAACGCTAACGAGATTTACGTTGCATCTAGCAACTTCGCCTATCGCGTCAACGCAGCGACGGGATCTGTTCTGTCGAGCGTTGCCACCCCAAACACGCTTCGCCAACTCGCGACCATTGCGGGACGCCGAATCATTGGGTTCGACCAAGGTGGAGCGAACCTTCAGGTGATTCAGGAGCCAAACGGAAGTAGCGTTGCCGTTTCTGCGGTAGCTGCCACTCCTGGTGCGACCGTCGCTCTTCAGGCAACGTTGACCCAAGCCCCGGGCGGGACCGCAGTGGCGGGCAAGACTTTGCGCTTCTTCGTCGACGCGACGGAAGTTGGCAATGCTGTGACGGGTGCCGACGGCTCGGCCACGCTCAACACGGCCCTCGCCGCTGACCTCGCCGCCGGCCCTCACGTCATCTTCGCCACGTTCGACGGTGAGCCTGCTCTGGCTGGTACCACGGGCAGCGCTTCGTTGTCGATCACGAAGAACAACACGGTCTCTTGGGCGGGTAACCGCTCCGGCATGATCAGCCAAGTCGTGGCCCTTCGCGGAAACCTGAAGAACACGACCTTGAACCAGCCGTATCCTGACAAGACCCTGACCTTCCGGGTTGGTTCGATCATCCTCGGAACTGCAGTGACCGGTGCCGATGGCAACGCTGACCTCTCGGTGGCGCTCCCAGACACCTTGGTCGCGGGAGTGAATGTCCTGACCGTGAGCTTTGCCGGTGATGCCGTGGCCCAGGCCTCGACATTTAATGCGAGCCTGACCGTGACCAAGTCGGCTACCACCCTGTGGGTGGGCAATCGCAGCGGCAAGGCGGGAGTTCCGTTGAACTTCAGGACCCTATTGCAGCGCGCCGGTGACCGAGCGGGCATCGCCGGACGCACGGTCACGATCACCATTGCGGGTGGCACGCCGATCACGCTGGTGACTGGGGCGGACGGCTTTGCCGACACCACCCAGAACGTTCCCGCGCTCGCTCCTGGCACCTACCCGATCACCGTCACCTTCGCAGGCGACGGCGCGTACTTGAGTACCACCGGAACGGGCACCTTGACGATCCTTCCGTAAGGTCGCGATCCTCCGTGAAGCGCCCATTGGCAATGCCAATGGGCGTTTTCGTTTAACTGACGCCCCAGGGCCCGGTTCCGAACTACTAGGTTTCGGCCACACTATCCCCATGCAGCTTCGAATGTGGATGTACGATCTTGCCCGGGAGCAGTCGCCCTCCCTAGAATTTCTCCACCAACTTTGCCAGCGATCCCTGGCCCATGGCTACAATGCGATCGGACTCTATCTGGAGCACCGCTTTGCCTACCCGAGTGCGCCTTGGATGCACGGAACCGGATGCGTCAAGCCGGCGATGGTCCGGGAGCTTGAGGACACCTATCCGGACCTCCAAATCGTCCCCTTCCTTAATCTGCTCGGACACTTCGAAGGCATGCTCTTCACCGAGGAGGGACGGCTCTTTGCCGAGGAGCGATTCGGCGGCATGCAAGCTTGCCCGAGCCAGCCGGCTTTCGTGGCCTTCGCCAGGCAGCTGATCGATGACACCCTGGCTGCCTTTCGCAGCCCGCTCGTCCACATCGGTGGCGACGAGACCCTCCAACTAGGGAAATGTACTGAGTGCGAGCAGCGAGAATCCAAAGCCGCCATCTATGGCGAGCATTTTGGCCCTCTGGCCGAATATGTCATCGCCCAGGGACGGCGGCCCGCGGTATGGGGTGACATGTTCTTCGACCACCCTGAGGCTCTGGCCAGCTTGCCCAAAGAAACGCTGATCTTCGATTGGGAGTACTTCATCGGGCCGTGGCAGACGAGCAAACCGTTCTTTGATGCTGGCTTCGAAGTCGTCTTCTCGCCCACAATTTTCACGTACAGTGCGACTTGGATGCACTTGCCGCAAGCCGAACGGAACGTTCGTGAGCATATTCAAGCGGCGCACGATCTTGGCGCCTATGGAGTGTGCGTGACGACCTGGGAATGTGGTCTCTTCGGCAACTATGCCTCAATGCTTCCTGCGATCGACGCTTGTGGCGACCTCATGAGCCAGGAACCGCCGGTCGCTATGGCGACACCACCCGTTGCGACCGAAAACCTGAACGCTGCCCGCTGGAAGCTTGAGAATTACGCCCATGTCACCGAAGCGTCGGCGTTCCTTCGTAGCTATCTTCTGGTCTCGGAGAGGCACGAGGAGTGGGCACGGCTGATGGGCGTCGAACTCCAAACGGCGGGCGGCCTCTTCGCTTACACGGGACATCGGTCGGTGCTGAAGACGCGCCTACTGCTGTGGGCCAATCCGTTCCTGGCCTGGTTCCATCATGCGGAGGAGCTTTGTGGACCAGTCGGAGATCATGCGCTTGATATCCTTGAGCGCGCCATCGGGATGGCACCTGATGCCGATATGCGCGGGGTGAGCGAATTTGGCAAGCTCGCTATCCAGTTTGTTCGTCACGCCGAGGCGAGCCACCAAGCCTATGCCCGTCGCGAGCCGGGCGAAGCGGTTCGGGCATTGGCGCCTGCGCGGCAGGTCTTCGAATCACTTGAGGCCATTGCGATTGGGAACAACCTCCGTTGCGGTGGGTCGCTCGCCGATATCGCCCGTTGCCAGGTCGCCAAGGAGCACGTGGAAAAGGTCGTCCGTCGAATCCACGCCCATGGCGACGGGAGTTTGGGCTACTTGCCGTCGTTCGAGCACATCACCCATCCCAAGTCCATGCCCCACGATCAGGGCGCTTGGTGGCGAATGAATCACTGGGGGAACGAGTAGGCGGGCAGGAGCCGGACGAAGGGTTTGGCAAGTGCCGAAGGTCCCACAATCGAGGGAAAATCCTTTACACTGCGTTGCGGTGGGCGAATGAATGCGTCGCCCCGTCACGTCGTTAGGCAGGGGTAGGGATCATGGGGCTAGCAAAGTTACTGATATCCGGTCTAGTGGCGGTGGGGGCCCTGGCGACTATCCATGCCGCTGACCTCCAACTCGCGGTCGCCCCTGCGTTTTCCGAAAATTTTGTCTCCGGGAACGGAACCGTCCCGATCATTTGCGACCTCCAGAACAATGGCCCCGATGCCAAGGGCGTGCTGGTGGTCGGTACGGAAGGAAACAGCGTCCAGATTCCCGTCGACCTCCCCCAAGGGGCCCAAAAGCGCTATTTTGCCTATGTCACTTGGGATTACAGCAACCTTGATGTCACTCTTGCCACGAATCGGGGCGCGCTTAGGAAACAACTCGAACCCAAGTTCAACGGCAACCCTGGGAAGACAAACGTTCTCAGTATTTCCGACCTGCCGGGCCAGCTTTCGTTGCTTCGCGGCAAAACCGAATCGCTGATCTTCAACGGTACGGATTGTGCGGTTGAGAACGCCCCGCCACGGATGGCGGGATACCGCGCCGTTCGCGTTATTGTTCTCGGCGAGGGTAGCGAGAGGCTATCCGACGCCCAAGTCGATGCGCTTCAGATGTGGACGCTTCGGGGCGGGACCCTCATTTTCACTGGTGGGGCTTCGAGCCTTGTCCTTGATGACCCGCGATGGACGCCCTACCTTCCCGTGAGAAACAGCCGTGTCACCACGCGCCCAGTTGGCCCTTGGCTTGGTTCGGTAGATCGGCGGGGAATTCCTTCGGTGCTCACCCTTCGCGAGGGCCAGCGAATTGCGGGCTCGAAAAACCTCGATACTCCGCTGATCACCGTACGACCTTTTGGAATCGGGCGCATCGTGCAGATGGCGGTCAATCCATTTGATGAGTCGGTCCGTGCCTGGCAAGGTCGGGTTGGCTTGGTAGTGCGGTCCATGCGTTACGCGCAGTCGGGCCAGTCCAGCCAGTTTCTCGCCAATGACCCAGACCCCAACATGGCGGGAGGCTGGAGCGGTGGCCGGATGGAGAGCTCGAGTGCGTTTCAGATCGAACTGCCTAAGACCTCGAAGATCGTTTGGATTCTTATCGCCTACTTCGTTTGCGTCGTGCCGCTGAACTTCCTGATTTTGCGAAAGATGAAGCGGGCCGAGTTGGCCTGGGTCACGGCACCGATCCTCGCGCTTGGTTTTGCCGGGGTGCTCCTTGGGTCCGCGAAAGCGCTCTACTCGGCGGGCCTGAGCACGGCGACCCAAGGCGTTTTGCTGCTCCAGCAAGGGGTGCCCGACGCAATGTTTGAAGGAAGTGCCCAGATTTTCTTCCCTAACGGGGGCCAGTACGACCTCAAGCTTGAAAGTGCCGACTATGTGTCGTCCCTAAGTCAAGGCCGCGGCGTCATGTTTGGTGGGATGGCCAACCAGGTCCAGGTCGTTGAGACGGGAGACCAGATGAACGTGCCCGCGCTCTCCGCAACCAACCTTTCGTTCGAGGAGATTCTTCTTTCTCGCCGCGTCAATCAGGCGGGTGGCTGGGTCGAGGTCGAGCGGATGGGGTTTGCCGTCAAGGTCACTAACCGATCGCCCTATGAGATGCAGCAAGTGACTGTCTCGTCGCCGACCCGCTACTCCGGACTCTTCGGCCTGAAACCTGGCGAAACCAAGACGGTCGGATTACCCCATGCGTTCGTGGCCCCAAAGCCTGGGTTTCCGAATTCACGGGGCTTTCGAAGCGTCAGCGGTGCTTTTGTCCAAGGCAATCTCGTCGGGAGCCGATTTGGTCCTCAACTTGGGGAGGAGACGCCGGGTAACAGCGTGCGGTTTGCATTCCAGTCGCAGGTGGATGTGCCGTGAACCTCAAGCTTCTCTTTCACGAGCTTGTCACGGGCAACCCGATGACGATCGAGATCATCCGATTTCGGCGCAAGTATCTCAGTTGGCAAGGGCCCTCGGCGCAGTCTTCGGCACTACTTGGCCTGTTCCTCATCGTCTATGCGGGCGTCCTGTTGATCGTGATCAATGCGCGCAGCTTCCTGCCGCCCCAGAGCATCGTGTCGTTCATGCTTGCCCTGTTTGTGATCTTGGTGCCCGCCATGCTCTACGGGGCGATTGCGGGCGAACGCGAGCGGAGAAGCTGGGACCTGCTGTTGGTCGCGCCGGTGTCGAAGGCCCAGATTGTGATGGGCAAATTCTTGGCGGCAAGTTCGGGCATTGGGGTTGTCGTCGGCCTCATGTTGGTCCCGATTGGGTTTGCCGCGGTTACCTACGCCCGGACGGACTACCCGGTCTTGCTGATGGCGATCCTGGTCTGTTTGTCGTTTAGCTTGCTGATTGCCGCGCTCACACTCTTCTTTTCCGCGCGGGTCAAGCGGCCGTTCATGGCCCTTGGCGCGGTGATGGGAAGCGAAATTGTGGGCATGGTCGTGCTCCCGACTCTCCTTTCGGCGGGCGGCATGGGCCAGGATTTCGTCGTTCGGTTTATCCAGACGTTCCACCCGTTTATGCTCATAGAGGAGATGCATCGGGCGAACCTGCCCTCATCGACCGATATGCTCCTACCTCTCGGCCTCCTCGGCCCGCCGCAAATCTTTGCCTACCTCTTCCTCACGCTCTTCTTCCTTGGCTGGACCGAGCGGACCCTCAGCTTTGCCGACAACGAGGTTGGGTTCTTGCCCAAGAAAAAACTATGAGTGCCCTTCTCGAACTGAAAGATCTGCGCAAGAGCTACGGCCCCCTCACGGCGGTGAACGGAGTCTCCTTCACGCTGCGCCAAGGCGACGTTTTCGGCTTCATCGGCTCGAACGGAGCGGGGAAGACCACGACAATCCGGATGCTCGCTACCCTTCTGGAGCCGACTTCGGGCACGGCAGTCCTGAACGGGGCGGATATCTTGCGCAATCCGCTCGACGTCCGACGGATGATCGGCTACATGCCGGACTTCTTCGGCCTCTACGATGACGTCAAGGTCTGGGAGTACCTTGATTTCTTCGCCGCCATCTATGACGTGCCTTCGCGCGAAAGGCCCAAGGTGATCGACAATGTGCTCGAACTCACTGACCTGACGGTGAAGAAAGATGCCTTCGTGCAATCGCTCTCGCGCGGTATGCAGCAGCGACTCTGCTTGGCCCGTTGCCTAGTGCACGACCCGGCGTTGCTATTGCTTGATGAGCCTGCATCGGGTCTCGACCCCCGCGCCCGAGCCGAGCTGAAGGAGTTGATCACCGAACTTGGCCGCATGGGCAAGATCATCATCGTTTCGTCACACATCTTGCCCGAGCTTTCTGACTTCTGCAACACCGTCGGCATCATCGAGCGCGGAAACTTGGTGGCCTGGGGTCCGGTGGATCAGATCGTGCGCGGGATCCAGCCCACGCGGGTTTTCCAGTTGCGTCTTCTTGGCCATGTTTCCGTGGCGCTTGGCCTCATCGAGCAGCAAGCCAATGTCCACGCGGTCTCGTCCCACGACGACCAGCTCGGCGCGCGGATCGAATTCACCGGCAGTGTCGAAGAGCAGGCCGACCTCCTCGCCAGGCTGATCCGTGAAGGCAACCGCGTCATCAGCTTCACCGAAGAAAGGGCGAACCTTGAGGATGTGTTCCTCAGCCTCACCACGGGGGCCGTGCAATAGTGCAGCCCGTGGCTTGGTTCCGGTCGCAGTGGGGAACGTACGTGGGCAATGCCACGGCCGTACGCGATTTTCGCGTACAGATGCGCGGCCCGCGCACCATCGTGATCTTCGCGACCTACCTTGCTCTGCTTATCCTCGTCGCGATGTTGATGTACTCAAACGTCGCGGATCGGGGCTCGACGATCTCGATCTCGCAGGCCCAAGGTGAACTCAAGACGTTCTATTGGACGGTCATGGGCCTGCTAGGGCTCATGATCTTCACGGTGACCCCAGCCTTAAGCGCAACCTCCATCGTGGTTGAGCGCCAGCGACGCTCTCTCGACTTGGTCTTTTCTGCCCCGGTCAAACCGAAGTACTTTCTTGTCGGCAAGCTAATTGGGGCGTATCGATACACCTGGATGCTCCTCATCCTGTCCCTGCCCGTCACCTCCGCCTGTGTGGTCCTCGGCGGCGCGGCCTGGCAAGACGTGCTCATCACATACGTACTTCTTTCGCTCTCTGGCCTGCTTTTCAGTGCGGTGGCGCTCTTGGTTTCCTGCTCGCGCAACATCACCGTGGTTTCGGCGATCCTACTCAGCTACTTCGCCTGTGGGTCGTTCGTGATCGGGACCACGATCATGGGTGGTGCTTCGCTGGCGATGTCGTTTGGATCGGGTGGCCGTGGCATGGAGATGTCGGCGTGGCCAGCGCTGAACCCTTTCACTGCCTCGTTGGCAGCGCCATCGCATTCGGTGATCTTTGGGGTCCCTGTCCTGAACGTCTTTCTTGCCGCAGTTTTCACGTTCTCTGCTTGTCAACTTTTGATGCTCGGCGCGGGCTCAAGTTTGGCCCCGGCCTCCTCGCCCGAGACGCGGAGTCTGCGCATCTATGGTCTCCTTTACGGGTTCGCGCTTTTCTTCCTGCTAGGTTGGGGGATTTCTAGCGGGACTTCGGTTTTCCGCTCGTTTGGGGGCCCAACTGCTGCGCCCAGCACCTCGGCAGTGGCGGGTCTTAGCCTACTCATAGGATCGGGGTTGCTTAGTTTGGTGCTACCAAACCTCGCATGCTACGGTTGGGACGCCGAGCGGAGGTTCCGCCCGGACGGCATCTTCAACCCAAAGCGCATTCTGTCCGCCCGCGCCTCAGGAGGCTTGCCCTACCTGCTTCTTGTCCTCACCCTAATGATTCTCGGCGTCTCAGTAGGGGCGCTGGCCTCGGGCGAATGGGTGCTCGACTGGACTTACGCCCGACTTGCCACCTACACGGTTTCGCTTTGGGTCTGCGTTTGGAGCGTGGGTCGGCTGACTTCCAGCTTCAATGTGGGTTTGAGGTCGGCGCGGATGCTGCAGTTTGTGTTTGTGCTTGCGGCCGCCGCCCTGCCACCTTTGGTTCTCACCAGTTTTGACCGCGAGGCGAAGCCTTGGGGTGTCTGGGACTTATACCTCTTGAGGACACTTTTCGAGAGCCCAGACCGATGGCAGCACACTGTCACCATGACGGTCTTGCTGTTAGTTGGGGCAGGTCTAATGACAAAAATTTCCGAAACAAAGCGCATTGCAATGATGCCCCCGGCGTACGATGAAAGAGAGGATGTATGAGCCACGATCTTAAGAAGTTTGCGACACGAGTTCGAATGGTCCGCGCTTGGCGTGGCCTGGGAATTGGCCTCTTGGTGGGGGCTCTTGCCATCATGGTTTGGGCCGTCCTCGATTGGTACCGTGTCGCCTATGCGGAGACTCCCGCGATGGTTGCCATCGTGGCGGGATCGTTGGTGCTCGGGCTGGCCATTGGCTGGTTCTGGCCTGTCTCGGCGAAGGAACTGAGCACGAGCATCGATCGCCGTGCCGGTCTCGAAGATCGCTTGACCACCGCGACGGAGCGAACACAGGAGCACGGGGCATTTGATGCCGAGCTGCAGTCAGATGCCTGGGCCCGAGTGAAGAACCTCCAGCCCGCCAAGGTCTATCCCATCCGAATGAGTCGCTGGCACGGAGCGGGCCTCGCGGTTTCCCTCGTCGCCGTGTCGATTCTCCTGCTCGGAAACACTCCTTTGCTGCTGAGCGAAAAGCAGAAGCGGGAGCGAGCCGAGGTGAAGGCGCAAGGCGAGAAAGTAAAGCGTGTGCTTCGCGAAGAGATTGAGGAACCGGCCAAGAAGGGCGAGCTCAGCGAAGCCGAGAAGCGCCTTGCCGACGAGTTACGCCGCCTCCAGAAGGAAATGGAGCGGGGACGTCTCACAAAGGAAGAAGCTCTTCAGAAGAACGAAGAGCTCGCCCGCAAGGCCGACGAACTCGCCCGTAAGAATGCGCAAGACGTGAAGCAAGACCTGGCCAAAGCGGAAACCGCGATGGACAAGGTGATGAAGCAAGAACTTGAGAAAGCTGGTCTCGGTCAGGTTGATTTGGACATGGCGAAGATGTCCGACGCCGAGCGCAAGGACCAAATGGCTACGCTCCAGGCCAAGATCGACCAACTGCAAAAGCAAGCTGAGTCGCTGAAGGCTGCCATGGACTCGCTGAAGCAGAAGATGCAGAATCCTGGGCTCACCCAGGCCGAGAAAGAAGCGCTTGCGAAGCAAATGAAGGAGCTCCAGAAGGCGGCCGACGACAACCGTAAGAGCCTTGGCGATGCCAAGAGTGAGATGGACGCTCTTCAACTGAGCAAAGAGGCGCAAGAAGTCATCAAGAAGATGCAGGAAGACCCCATCTTCAAGGAGATCCAAGAACTGGCCAAAAAGCTCGCGAAAGATGCTGACAGCAATTCGCAATCCGGGCCGACTCCCAAGCTGACCAAGGCTGAGAGAGAGGAGATGCTCCGCAAGCTCGAAGAGCTCGCCAAGGAACTTAAAGATCCCGAGAAGATGAAGGAATACCTTGAGGCGATTCGCGATGCGATGAAGAATGGGGGCAAGCTCTGCCGAAACGGGAAGTGCGCAAGCCTACTGTCGTTGTCCATGGGAATTCCTGGCATGCCTGGACCCGGCGGCCAAGAAGACACCATGACCGTGAACAACGAAATGGTGCCCCAGACCGAGAAGCCTCAGGAGAGCAAAGGCAAGACGACTGTGACCCAGATTGTCGGCCAGCGACGCGAGGGCGTGGGACCGGAAAGCTACGTCGAGATCAAGGCACCCACCATGGTCGGCAACCGCAGTTCGGTGCCCTACGCCAAGGTGTTGCCCCAATATCGCAAGAAAGCGGAATCGGCCATCGAGCACGACAAGATTCCCAAGCAGCATCAGAAGCGAGTTCAGGCTTACTTTGATTCGCTCACCGGGGGCAAGAAGTGAGCTCCGGACAGGAAGACGGCTCTTGGTTTCGCGGTACGTTTGAGGCGATTCGGGGCGAGCTCGAAAAGGCCATCGTGGGCCAAACCGATATTGTCGAGGGTGTGCTCGTTGGCCTTGCCGCCAACGGGCACATCCTTCTCGAAGGCATGCCCGGACTCGGCAAGACTTTGCTGGTCCGCTCGCTCGCCAAGGCCCTCTCACTTGATTTCAACCGTATCCAGTTCACGCCCGACATGATGCCCGCCGACGTAATCGGTACCAACGTGTTGAACGAGAACCGCGCGTTCGAATTTCGCCGGGGCCCGATCTTTACCAATTTGCTCCTCGCCGACGAAATCAACCGCGCAACGCCCAAGACACAGTCGGCACTCCTCGAAGCGATGCAAGAGGCGGCAGTCACTATCGGCGGCCATCGAAACGCTCTCGGCCAGCCCTTCCTCGTAATGGCAACCCAGAACCCGATTGAGCAAGAAGGGACTTACCCGTTGCCTGAGGCCCAGCTCGACCGATTCTTCTTCAAGCTCCTCGTGCCCTACCCGACCAAGGCGGAATTGGGCGAGGTCGTGCGGCGAACGACCACTGGCGAGCACCCCGAGCCCCAGGCTGTGGCCAAGGGCGAAGACGTCTTGCGTATGCGAGCGATCGCCCGCGAGGTCCCGATTGCGGAACCGATTCTGGATTACGCTCTCTCATTAGTTGTCGCAACTCATCCGGAGGGAGACGGAGCATCGCCGGTTGCTAAGCGCTATAGCCGGTACGGATCGTCGCCGCGCGGAGCGCAGTCGCTTGTCGCCGCCGCCAAGGTCCATGCTTTGCTGGCGGGCCGGTTCAACGTGAGCAAAGATGATCTCCGCAGGGCCCTGCGGCCCACGTTGCGACACCGCATGCTTTTGAACTTTGAGGCTGAGGCCGATGGTATGTCGGCAGATCGAGTTCTGGACGAAGTCCAGTCATTCGTCGATGCCGGAGACCGCGATCCTATTCGGGTGTAACTCAGCTTGATCCCACTACTCCTGGAGGCGCACGAGATGCGGTTGCTGGAAGGCTTGCGCCTTTCGCCGCGACGTGCCTTCACGGGGCGAGTGCGAGGCGAGCGGCTCACGCGGCGCACGGGCGTGAGCATCGACTTCGCCGACTATCGGGAGTACACCGAGGGCGATGACCTCCGGCACTTGGACTGGAACGTGCTTGCCCGGCTGGATTCCCCCGTGCTCAAGACGTATCGTGACGAAGAGGATCTCGCCTTGCATCTGCTCGTCGATGCGAGCGCGAGCATGGACTTTGCCTCGCCGACCAAGTTCGAGCTGGCCCAGCGGCTGGCAGCGGCGCTCGGCTTGATTGGTCTTGCCGCTGGCGATGCTGTTTTCCCAAGAGCCCTGGGACCCAAGCAGGCCGAGCCAGCCCCCTACCGGGGTCGTAGCGCCTACCCTCGCCTCGCGAGTTGGTTGCGCACGCTGCAGCCGACCGAAGCCCCCCAGACACTGGCGGTTTCGCTTCGCCAGTTTGCCAATGCCCAGGTGCGAACCGGAGTCGTGGTGATCTTTAGTGACGGGATGGACCCCGAGGTCGCCAACGGCATTCGCACTCTAGGCGCGCGCGGTCACGAGATTTGGTTCATCCAGATCCTCAGCAACTTGGAGGTCGATCCCGACCTTGAGGGAGACCTGCGGCTTCTCGATGCGGACGGCGGTGCTTCGGTCGATATCACTGCGAACGGCGCGACCCTAAAGGAGTATCGACGTCGGTTTGAACTGCATTGTCTATCGATTCAGGAGGCAGTTTTGCGGGTCGGTGGTCGCTATGGCCGGGCCATGGCTGACGAGCGGCTAGACGTCACCATCCGCGACCTTTGGCGTCGGGACCGGTGGGTGCAATGAACTTTGCCCTCCAAGCACCATCTGGGTTGCTCTGGCTACTCCCACTCGGTGGCGCCATCGTTGCGCTCTATCTGCTGCGCATGCGGCGTCGTGATGTGCGGGTGCCGGCTTCGTTCCTCTGGCCCGAGCGCACCGAGGAGATTCGCGCCAATGCGCTTTTCCAGAAGCTGAGATTTAGTTGGTTGCTCGTGCTTCAACTGTTGGCCCTCGCCGCTCTCATCTTCGCAGTGGCCAGGCCACAGACGAAGCAATTCGGTTTGACCGGTGAAGTCACCGTGCTCGTGGTGGACGCCAGTGCGAGCATGGGCGCGACCGATGTCCAGCCGACACGATTCGATGAAGCGCGGGCGTTGGCGCGCGAGGCAATCAACTCGGCCAAGCCGGGCGACCGAATCGCCCTTATCGAAGCTGGGCCTGTCCCCCGCGTCATTTTCCCGCTCGGCAACGATCCCCAGCGCCAGCTTGCGGCCCTTGGTTCGATGGAGCGAAGCGATGCCGAAGCCGATACGGGTGAAGCTCTGCGTCTGGCCGCCGCTCTTGTTGGCTCGCTGGAGGGCGCTCGAATTGTCCTTCTGAGTGATGGCGTCTTTCCCAAGATCGAGAACTTCGCCCGGGGGAAGGCGGCGTTTGTTTACAAGTCCATCGGCAAGGGCGATAAGAACCTTTCGATCCAGGCGTTGGGAGTTTCAGAGACCGCCCAGGGGCCAGCCGCGTTTGTGAGTGTTCAGAACCACTCACTTTCCCCGGTGAACGGGGTAATCACCCTATACGCGGATGGCTCGGCGATCGACTCAACAAAGATTTCCCTAAAATACACCTCGAAGTGGGGAAGAGTCGTCCCCGTCCCGGCGGGAGCGAAGGTACTGGAGGCCAAGCTGGAAGCGGGCGATCTGCTTAAGGCGGACAACTATGCCGTGGCCCTGACCAATCCGGCGGCGTCGCTGCGCGTCCTTCTGATCACGCCGGGCGACATCTTTCTGGAGCGTGCGCTCGCGCTTGACCCCCGTGTGACTCTGGATCGCGCGCCGAGCGTTCCCGCGAATATGAAAGGGACCGGACCCGGTGCCTATGACGTCGTCGTCTTCGACGGGGTGCCCCAAGAGCCGGTGAAGGCCTCCGGAGTGCTCGTCTTCGGATTGGCGGGCGTGGGTTCGCCGGTCAAGCGAGAGGGGACTCTGAAGGCCCCGGTGTTCTTGGTTTCGGAGCCCCATCCGCTGATGGATGCGGTTGATTTGCGGGGTGTGTTCATCGACCAGGGCGAGAAGGTCTCGGCGGTCGGTTCGGCCAAGGTTGTGGCGACGAGCAGTGGCGGGCCCCTCGTCGTGGTTTCCGAGCGCCGCGGTCGCCAGGTGTATGTCGCCTTCGAGCCGCTCAAGTCCGATTTTCCCCTCCAGCCGAGCTTTCCCATCTTTGTTGCCAATGCCCTCACCTACCTGGCCGGACAGGCCGCGACTGACACCTTAGCGGTGCGGGCGGCGGCTCCGTTTTCGCTCAATGGTGTAGCCAATGCCACGCTCACTGGTCAGGGAGTTTCGAAGTCTTTGGTGGGCCAGGGCGGATCGCTGGCGATCCGCGAGATTCAGCAGGTCGGCAAGTATGCCCTCGCCACTGGTGGTCGCAAGATTGACGTTTTCGCTACGATGCAATCGGCGGAAGAGTCGAATCTGGCTCCAAGGCCCGAGCTCGATCTGGGCGGTGGCATCGTGAAATCCACTCAGACGCCAGCGCGGTTTGCGGACTTCTGGCGCCCCCTCATCTTGCTTTGTCTCGCGGTCTTGGGTGCCGAGTGGTGGCTGTTTGCGAGGAAGAGCTGATGCGATTCACGCAGCCGACCTACCTTTTGCTGCTGCTCCCCGTGTTGGGAGCGCTCATTTGGAGCATTCGCCACCTGCACGGCATGGCCAAGGGTCGAAAGTACTTTGCCATTGCGATAAGAGCCGTGCTTCTTTCCCTAATCGTGATCGCGCTGGCCGGGCCGGAGGCCTATCGACCGCACAAGGGCGTTGCGACCTTCTTCTTGCTCGACGCATCTGACTCTGTTGACTCGGCGGAACGGAAGTCGGCCGAGAAGTTCCTTCGCGAGGCGTTCCAGAACTTGGGCGAGGACAACATGGCCGGGCTCATCGTCTTTGGCAAGGAGCCAGTGGTGGATGCGGCCGCAGCGGGACGGCGCGATCTCGGCACGATCCAGAGCCGCGTCGATGGATCGGCTTCGGACCTTGCCGCCGCCATTCGCCTTGCCAGTGCGTCGTTTCCCGACGGCAAATCGCGCCGGTTGGTGCTGCTGACAGATGGCAATGAGACTCGCGGCGACCTCGCTGGCGCGGCTGAAGTCGCCGCCGCCGACAACCTCTCGATTGACTTCGTGCCCCTCGGGGTGACAGAGAAGAAAGAGGAAGCGATGGCGGTCGCGCTGGAGGGGCCGAGCGAGGTCCGTCAGGATCAGCCTTTCCAATTCCGGGCGATTGTCGACTCCACCGTCGAGCAAAACGCAGTGATCGAACTGGACCGAGACGGGGCCGTTATCGCCAGGCAGACGGTTCGCCTTAATCCCGGCGTCAACGCCATCTTGCTGCCCCAAACCCTGAGCCAACCAGGCTTTGCCCGCTACCGAGCCACCCTGCGAGCGGAGAAAGACCGCGACCCGCGCAACAACATCGCCATGGGTTTTGTCGCCGTTCGGGGCAAGCCTCGCTTCCTCGTCCTCCAGCAAACTGCGGCAAGAGGGACGCTGGCCAATGCACTCGCAGCGCGGGGAATCACAGCCGACGTCTACGGTCCCGAGGGCGTACCGAGTCGATCCGAGTCGCTGCAGGCCTACGATGCGATCATCCTGAACGACTTCGACGCAGCGAACTTCACTGGTCGCCAGATGGACTTGATCCGCTCGGCCGTCCGAGATAGTGGGGTCGGATTCGCCATGATCGGCGGCGAGCACTCGTTCCTTCCGGGCGGATATTACGGTAGCCCAATCGCGGAGATCCTGCCGGTTGACCTGAACATCCGCCAGCGCAAGACCTTCCCGAGTACGAGCATCCTCATCATCGCCGACTGCTCGGGCAGCATGGGCATGATCGAAGACGGCTTCCCCAAGATACGACTCGCGGCCAAGGCTGCCGAAGAGACGGTGAAGCTGATGTCGCCGATGGATCGTGTTGGGGTTGGCGGCAGCACCGATGGTATCGCGCTCGTCGCGCCAATGCAGAACCTGACCGACAAGGGTAAGGTGATCGCCGAGATTCAGAAGCTCAGCATCGCGGGTGGCGGCATCTACATCGGCCCCACGGTCATCGAAGCCGAGCAGATTCTGCGTAAGGAAACGACCAAGGTCCGCCACTTCATTTTGCTCGCCGATGGCGGCGATAGCACGGACTGGCGCGATAGTTTTTCGCGAACGCTGGCGATGCGAGCGGACAAGATCACGACCACGGTCGTCGCCATCGGAGACGGAAAAGACGTGCCCGAGTTGCGCAAACTGGCCGCACTTGGCGGAGGACGCTTCTACCTCGCCAAGAAGGCCGCGCAATTGCCCGCAATCTTCACTCGCGATGCCGCCATCATGTCGCGGTCGGCCATCGAGGAAGGCGCATTCATCCCCAAGTTGAACCTGTCGGATGAGATTCTCCAGGGGGCGGCGTCGGACGGCGTGCCCCCGCTGATGGCCTACTGTCTCACCGATTCGCGGCCGCTCTCGCGAATCGGGATGCGCACGGGCAAGGACGACCCACTACTGGCGACGTGGCAATTTGGCCTCGGGACCTCGCTTGCATTCATGTCTGACGCCCAACCTCGATGGGCATCGCGCTGGGTTGGCTGGCCCGGATTCGACACCTTTTGGTCGCAGGCGGCCCGCTCGATCTCGCGCCGGGCTACGAAGAACGAATACCAGGTGGCAGTCAAGCCCGAGGGGGGCAGGGGCAAGCTGGAGGTCAAGGCGTACGACAAACTCGGCAACCCGTTGGCCCAGACTGATGCCAAAGTGCGCGTCGCCCTCCCGGATGGTAAGTCGGAAGAAGTCGTCCTTTCGCAAACTGCGCCCGGGCAGTTCTCGGGAAGCTTTGAGGCATCGCAACTGGGGTCCTATATCGTCTCGGTCGCGGAATCCGAAGGCGTCGGCGAGCGGGTCAGCGTCTCAGGTTTCTCGATCCCCTACCCCCCAGAATATCGGAGTGTGCGCATGAATCGTCCGCTTCTGGAGCAGGTGGCCGAGAAGACGGGTGGCAAGCTCCTCGAAAAGCCCGGCGAGGCAACCCGCCCCGTTGTCCGTCCGGGCGAATCGATCTCCGAACTGTGGATGCAGTTCATTTTCGCGGCTGCGCTTTTGCTGCCTTTTGATATCGCCGTACGGCGTGTCGCGCTTCCCCTTGGGGAGATTTTTGCCAAGGCCATCGCGTTCTTGCGACGGCGTCCGGCGAAGGTCGAGGCTGAAGCCAGCCCGGTCGGTCGCTTGCATGCGGCCAAGCAGCGTGTGCGCGAAGCCCAGACTGCGGCCCCAGTTGAGGTCCCCGCTCCTGAGCCAACGACCCCATCGGCACGGGAGCCAATGCCAGCGCCCAAGCCACCCGAGCGAACCGGCCCCGCATCCAGCGCCTTGCTGGAAGCAAGGCGCAAGCGACGCGGGGAATAGGAGCTTACGCCTTGCCTGTCTCGGCCCAGAGGCGCTCGAACTCGCTGACGAGCGATTCGATCACGGCAAAGCCGTTTCGCCAGAAGGCTTCCGACTTCAGGTCAACGCCGACGAAGGCCATCAATTCCGCCGGGGACTTCGATCCGCCGAGTTTCAGCAGGGCCTCGTAGCGACCGGCAAACGATGGCCCCTCGGCCTTTGCCATTTGGTAGAGCGACAGCACCAGGAGTTCGCCGAACGAGTAGGCGTAGACGTAGAACGGCACCTGGATGAAGTGGCTGACGTAGCTCCACCAGCGGCGATGCTGGTCTCCGAGCTTCACCGATTCGCCAAACATGGCCTGAATCTCGCTCTGCCAAAGGTCGCCGAATTGTTCGGCCGTCAGTTCGCCTTCAGCTCTCCGTTGGTTGTGACAGCGCTGCTCAAACCGGAACATCGCGGCCTGGCGGAAGACGGTGGCGAAGACGCCTTCGATCTTGTCGGCGTAGAGCGCGAGCCGGTCTTGTTCGGTGGCATCGCTCACCAAGCGCTCGAAGACGAGCATCTCGCCAAACGTGCTCGCCAACTCGGCCAAAGGCAGCGTGCCGTGGAAGTTGAAGAGGGTCTGCTCGCGGCTGAACGAGGCATGAACTCCATGCCCCAATTCGTGGGCCAGAGTCATGACGTCGTCCATTTTGTTTTCGTAGGACTGAAGCAGGACGGGGTGGGTGTCCGGGGTGCAGTAGGAGCAGAACGCACCGCCCGATTTGCCCGGTCGCGGTTGGGCATCGATCCAGTCATTGGCAAAGAACTCCTCGCCGCGCTCGCGTAAACCGGGGCTGAAGGAGCCAAACGAATCCAATACAATCGCCTTTGCTCGGTCCCACGCGATTTCTTCTTCGGTCTCGAAGAGAGGTGCGTAGCGGTCAATATGGGTCAGCTCGGGCAACCCCAAGACCTGACGCTTGACTTCGTAGTAGCGGGCGACCAACCCCTCGTGCTCTTTGCACAGGTTGACCACGAGGTCCACCGTCTCCTTGTCGAGTTCGTTGGCCTTGTGGCGCGAATGCTCGGGGTAGTCGTACTTGCGGAGCCGGTCAGAGACAGCCTTGTCTTGCAGCAGGTTGTTGTAGATGAAGACCAGGACGCGCTCGATCTCGATGAGACCTGCGCTCAGGGAGTCTGCCGCCGCCTGGCGCAATTCCCGGTCGGGATCGCGCAGGAAGGTCAGGAGCTTCTGTTCGGTTACGTCTTCGGTCTCCTCGCTGCCGGGGCGGCGGAGGTGGAAAACGTGGTTCGAAGTGACCTCATTGAAAAGCCTACGCCAGGCGCGCGAGCCGGTGTTCGCGGTTTCTTCGAGGATGACTTCCTGGTCCTCGTTCAGGCTGTGGGCACTGCTGGCCCGGGCGACCTGGACGTAGTGGACGTAGTTGGCAAGCACGGGATCCGCAAGAAGCCCCTGGATCAAGGCCTCATCGGCGGCTTGCAGTTCCAGTTCGAAGAAGACCAGGAGCACGTTCAGCTCGGTCAGCTTGACCTGTTGCTTCTGAAGAAATGCCCCGTGGGCCGGATTGCTGGAATCCTCGGCGAAGTTGAGGTTGGCGAAAATGACGGGCTTGTAGGCCTCGTTGTACAGCTCCTCCAACTCACGGATCGCCCCGGCGAGGACGACGGCGGTGAGGTCAGGGTGGTTAATGTTGCCGCGGTAGGTTGCTTCGAAAGCCTTGCCGAGGGCAAGAACTTCCTCCCACGTCGTCTCGACTTTAGGATCTTCGAGGGAGGAAAAGAGGGCGGAAAGGTCCCAGCGAACATCGGGAGGCGGCAAGCTACTCATACCGCCATTGAACCCCAATGCGAGGCTATTTCCAGCGTAGCTGGGCCGTTGCGCTGCGCTTGATGAACTTCACGTGGCCATCCAGGAATGCTACTGGCGTGGCGTCGTCCCAAAACTTGAGGCCGTCTTTCGGGCCAATCGTGAGCATGACCACGGACTCGGGGTTGCTGAAGGCAGTTACCTTCTTGCCGATCAAGTTCGGATTTATCCGCACGTCGAGGGGCTCGTTCTTGCTGTCGATCCACAATCGATCGCTTTTGACGATTGGCAGAAGGCTACTCTTTAGAGTGGCCTGGGTTACGGCAATTTTGTCATTGCGGTCGGACGCGAAGATCGCCAGGCCCAGGGCCAACTGCTTCATGTTCGAAAGCACGACGGTCTTATCGGCCGCAGCCCGGGCAACCTTAAGCACGCTTGGATCACGTCCAATCTTGGCGAACTGGGTGAAGAAGCTCTGGTCATTGTCGTTGCCGCCCAGAATCTTCCAGTCCCCGTTCGTGCGGCGCAACCGAACGACGTCGTTCTGAAGCTGGCCACTGAGTTTCCACTCAATCGGGCCAGAACTTTCGTCGTCCTTGGTCACGAGATCAAGTTTCACGATCTCGTAGTCGAACTTGGACATGCCGGACATCGAACGAAGAGCCTTCACGGCGGCTTCGACGTTGGCATTGTCAACTCGTGAAAACGCGGCTTGCCAGTCAGCTTTTGAGACTGCCGCCAGGGTCGCGCGGACAGTGGCTTCCGGAGTTGCATCGGGTGTTGCTAGAACGACGAGACCGGCGATTAGTGAGAGATACATTGTCTAAAGTATATGGCAGGTTTGTTGTCCTCAGCAGTCTCATAGGACCTATTTGTCATATGAGTCCTTTAAGACTTACTGCTTGGTAGAGATCCGCAGTTCTTTCAGCAGTTGGCTTTGCTCCAAGGTGAGGGTCTCTGGCATTGCTCCTGGCACGGCGGCGATCTCTCGGATGGCTTCGCGCCCCCACTCGCGGATCACGCGCTTGTGTGCTTCCGACTCCTGAATCGCGCGCCACGAGACGGCATTGGTGAACGTCACAAGCGCGAAACCTGCGCCGGAAACGACTGCGAGCCACTGAAGCGTCTCGCGTAGGGCCTCGGGAGCAGATCGCCAAGCCAAGAACGAACCGATGGCAATCGGTAGAACGACTAGCCAGGCGGTCCGATAGAAAGCCAGGTGCCCGCGCGAATCCAACTGTTCCCGCACTAGGCGCATTACTGCCGAGAGAGACCGACGACTTGGCTCGGCGGTGCATTGGTCCAGCCGCAGCCGAATCTCGTGCAAAGTGAGTCCCTTGTAACGGCCAAACTCGCCGCCGCGCGAATGGTAATCCGGTTCCGATCTCATCGCAGCCGACTCAGCAACGACTCGATGGAGGGCAACAGCGGGCTCCCCGATGCGACGTAACCGCGCGCATCGTAAAGCGCCCGTCGGGCATCCGCTCGTTCCAGAGTCCCCGAACGGTAGCCCAAGTCGGCGTACTGCACCAATGCTTCCGCCGCCTGAGCGTGGTACTCCACCTTCTGGCCGTTGTCGCGGGTGATCTGCGAAGCCTTGGTCCAGGCGTTAGCGCTCTCCTTCCAGGCCAGAGCGCGTTCAGCGTCGCTGCCCTTGGTCAGGGCATTATTGGCGAGAAGCTTGGCGAGCCCAACGTACGAATCGACATTTTTGCCATCCAGTTCGGTCGAAGCTTGGAGGCTGGCTTCGGCCGCAACTGGGTCGCCCTTGCCTTGGCTTTGAACGCCTTGCTCCTGGTACAGCTTGGCAAGCTCGGTGTCTGCCTTTTGCCGATCAATCGGGCTCACCATCGAGTTTCGAATGTTTTCGACTTGGCGAATGCGGTCGGTGACGGCGCGGTTGGGGTCAAGCCGATAGATCTCGTCCAACTTCGGCCGGTCCATGGCGCTCAGCTTGTTCTGGTTCGAGACTTCAATGATCTTGGTCCCGAGGGTGATGAGCAGTCCAATCAATGTCCCGAGCACGATCAGGGCGACGATGAGTCGCGACAGGAATAGGCGCATCTCCGGCGTCAGCAGGGGCTTGCGCGGGGGCGGTGGGTAATAGACGGGGGTCCCTGGCTGGCCCTGATAGGCGCCCATGATGGCCTGCGCCTGGACTTGTGCCTGCATTTGGGCTTGCATCTGCGCCTGCGCGGCGGCTTGCGGGTCTTGGTAAGGGTTGTATGGGTAGACCACGGGCGGAGGCACCACGGCTTGACTGTAAGGAGCCTGGGTGTACGGGGTCTGCTGGGGATATGCGCCGGGTTGGAAGGTAGGTGAATACGCAATTGGCGGTGGATTCGGCTGCAAGACCTGCTGCTGCGAGGAGGTGATGGCGTACTGCAACGCCTGGCTCATCTCGCTTGCGGACGAAAAACGTAATGCCGGACTCTTGTCCAATGCCTGCCGGATCACGCCCCACAGGCTATGGTTTGCTTGGGCAGGAGCGGTCGGTTCGGCGTTCATGATTGCATAGGTGATGCTCACCACACTGTCGCCCGCGAATGGCTTGGTGCCCGAGACCATTTCGTAGAGCATCACGCCCACGCTGAAGAGATCGCTCCGGGCGTCGATTTCGCGGCCAACGACCTGTTCGGGCGACATGTAGCTGGGCGTTCCGAAGACCTGGCCATCCATCGTGAGGTTAGGCTGGAACGTCAAACGGGCAATGCCAAAATCCGTGATTTTGATTTGGCCGTTGCTCAGAACCTGGATGTTGTCGGGCTTGATGTCCCGGTGCACGACGCCCTTCTCGTGGGCATGGGAGAGGCCATTCAGCACGGCCAAAGCGATCTCGACCGCACGATCCGGGGGCAGAAACCCCTTGGTGTCAATCTCGTTGCGCAAGGTGTTGCCGTCGAGATACTCCATGGCGATGTACTGCCGGCCCGCGTCCTCGGCGAAGCTGTACACCGTCATGATGTTTGGGTGGGCGAGGGTTCCAGCCGCTTGGGCCTCGCGCTTGAAGCGCTGGAGCCGATCCTCTCGCTGCTGGGGGGTGGCACCATTTGGCATCGCCAGCTCTTTGATGGCGACGCGGCGGTTCATCGTGGGGTCGTATGCTTCGTAAACGATGTCGTTCGACCGCGCGATTTCCCGAATGATCTGATATGGCCCCAGTGTCGTTGGAGGACTGCTCATCCGATTTTTCTATTGTAGGGGACGGATGAGCACGCCAAGACGTGCGGTTTCGCAATTTCCCTCGGATATTTTTCTGCTCATCGGGCAGAAAGTCCTCGGGTTCGGGAAGAATAGGGAAGAGATGGCCGAATTGCCTGCGTTCGTCACGAAGTTCTTCGAGAACGAAGAGATCTGGATCCCCAAGCTTGCCTCCGTTTTGGTGGGTGGGCCGGTCCTTACGATCTGGGGTTTCTACATCGGAACCATCGTTGGGCCGGACCACGCTGTCGATTTGCAATGGCACGATCTGCGCTACGGCGTGATCGGTGCGGGCATTGGTGCCCTCGTTGGGCTTCTCATCGCTGTCTACGCTTGGGTGATCTTCCCTAAGTCAGTGGCGGCAGAGTCCGATCACCACTCGCACTAGCCTGCCGCCAGGCTTCGATTCTTGTTCGTAGCTCGACCCCAAAGCGTCGATTTGCCAATAAGGTCGGCTTTTCGCGTGGCTCGATGAGCAATCGGAAAGGCCCCGTGGCCATGGTTCCCTCGACGCTGACCCAGCGTCCAAGGCCAAGCAACGAATGGATGTTGCTACGGAAGCGCACTACTTTGATCTGAGAGCGTAGCAACGTCACCGTTCTCACCTCGGAAACGAAAGTCAGGTCGGTCCCCAAGACTAAGAATCCGACATCCTCGTGGGCATCGATCAGGCCCGCGTGAGCGGGCGAGGCGAACCCGACGAACGTGGCCTCCTTGAGGTCCAGACCCATCGACCCGAGGTGGGCGGCCAGTTCCGCCCGCATGCTGGCCGAGTCCCAGAAGCCAAAGATATTGAGTGCAATGCCGCCCGTCACCAAGCCCGCCGCCATGAGCCACAGGCCAGGGCCCAGTGGGTCGCCGCCGCGTAGGATCAAGACCAAACCGGCGATGTTGGGCGGAGCCCAAAAGAGGAATGGGATGAGGTTGCCGAGGGCGCGTCGTCGGGCATTCCAGATGGTTCCTTGGGGATGCGATCCTGCACTCACGCGCGCATGATACACTCTTCTGCATTCATGGCGACCGGACGATTCCGCGTCTGGACTGCTGTCCCCAGTGCCCAGAACTATTCCGAAGTCCTCCGTCGATTTGCCGCCGGTGGTCCTGGAACCGTGACCAGCCTGGAAGATCCCCTGCTCGCGGCCCTCGGCCCATTCAGTCAGGAGTTCCCGATTCTCGATCTGAAGCCATTCGGATCGGTGGTTCGAGAACTCCTGATGCTCGCCGGGCGTCCGACCGCCCCAATCGCGCAATCTGGTCTTACTCGGGCGGCCGTCGCTCACGCTTGCCTCGGACTTCCTGTGACATCCCCGTTCTACGCCTCGCGTACGTTCACCGGGACCCACAAGGCATTGGTCGAAACCATGGACGAGATCGCCTCGGCAGGCTTGGACAGTGAGGAGTTCGAGCGAATTGCCGAACAACTCGCCCCGACCACGGCCAGGAAGCTGAGTTCCTTGCTATCTCTCACCGAGCAAGTAGACGAGACCCTGGAGGCACTCGGACGCCAACGTCACAACCTCCAGCTCCGTTCCTCGCTCGACGAGATTGCCGACCGCGATGGCGGTTGGGATCGGCTACTCGTTTTCGGGCAAGCCGAGCTGAGCCCATTGCAGGAGCGTTGGTTGGCGTGGCTCGGTGAGCAGGGTGTCGAGACCATCCTTGTGTTGGATCGTCACCCGAATAGCGAAGCGTTCTTCGGCCTGACGCGGGCGCTTCGCCAGGACTCGCTTGCTTTGCCCGGGAAGTCGGTCAATGCTCTCGGTGCTGGTCTGTTTGACACTCCGTCCAGCGAGCTCTCCGGGCTGGATGTTGCCATCGAGAGTAGCGCGGACACGCTGGCCGAGGTTGAGTGGGCACTCCGCAATTGCCACGCCCATGGCAACCTTGACGCCACCGCGATTATCGCCCCCGACATGAAGACCTATGGCCCCCTCATCGAGGCGGTCAGCCATCGGTTTCGAATTCCCATCCGGATGACCCGCCGGGTCCCCTTGCTTTCTAATGGCTTTGCACGCTTCGTCCTGCGGACCCTCGAGGCCTGCGTTTCCCCGCGCTTTCGTGACCTGGAAACCATTGCCCTCAGCTCCTATTCGGCTCTTGACCCCGAGGATTCCCGCGCTCTTGTGGCCGGCATCCGCAATGCAAATGCCGATCACAAAGATCCTTGGCGTGCGCTAGCAAACATGGATTTGCCCCAGATCACTTGGCTCCCCGAGTTTCTTGCTTGGCGAGCCCAGGCCCTGTCGGCCGATTGTGAGACCACAGAGTGGTTCGACCGGCTGCGCAACTTTGTCCACATCCTTCCGTGGCATGCTTCTCGACCGGACCCACGGCTCTATCATCGCGAGCGTGATGCCTACGCCCAGAGTGCGATGATTCGGTCTCTAAGCCAGTGGGCCTCGGTCGAGCGAGCACTCGGACGTGGTGCGATGAACCTCCGAACCTTCATCCAGCGGGCACGGATGGTTTGGGAGGAATCCGATGTCAGCATCCCCTCGCGCGAGGCCGGTGTCTTGGTGACCTCCATCCCCGAGCAACTTGGCGAGCCAGAGTTGGTAGTGGTGCTCGGGCTGCTGGAGGGATCGTTCCCACGCCGACGCCGCGAGGATTCGATTCTTGGCGACAAAGATCGGCGATTGATCTCCGAGCTACGGCCCGATTGGCCTCCACTTCTGACCTCCTTCGACCGGGCCGAACAGGTGCGGGAGACCTTCTACCGCATCTGCCTCGCCCCGACCAAGAGGCTCATCCTCAGCTATCCCCGTTCTGACGGCGACAGCGACGCGATCCCTTCGTTCTTCCTCGAAGAAGTGGAGCGCGCCGTCGGAGATTTGTCGACGACGCACCACCTGCGCGATGACTTGGCCCCGCCGAGCGGGATTGCTGCCGATGCCGCTATGGCCGAGGCCCGCTTAGCTCCCCGGTCGGACCTGTTGCCCAATGAGCTTGCGAGCGACCTCGCCAAGACCCTCGTGCGCCTGCCATCGGCAACTGCTGGTCCCGAAGATTTCCGCCAGGCACTTCGGTGCCCGTTCCAATGGATGGCCCGCAACCGGTTGCGGCTCTATGTGCGTCAAGAGCGGGTGCGGTGGGCGCGGCTCCATCGCTTGCCCGTCATGGCCAAGATCGCCGAGCAACCTAGCGAAGAAGCCATTCGCGAGTCGCTAGACCAGGCGTTGGCCGAGGAACTGGAGCGGCTGGCCCCCGAGCTCGACCCCTGGGAAGTCGAGCTCCTGCAGCTGGTGAGCGCGCGCAGTATCGACGAAATCACCCACCGCGAGGTACTTGCCAGGAGCATGTGGCCCCGTCGACCCGGCTCCCAGGTGTTCGACGTCGAATTTGGGACGGAAGGAATTCTAGGTGATAAAGTTGGACCCGTGTCGCTGGTGGGGGCGGTGCCCGCCATGTGCGAGGTGCAAGATTATCGGGTTGCCCAGCTTTACGGGACTGCTGGGTGGGCCTTTAGCAAGAAACCTGAGCAGTATGAAGACCCCGAGCGTGTCTTCATTGGTGCGCTGCTCTGGGCCATCATGGATCGAGGTGGTTATCCCGCCGTTGAGCTGGACCACGCGGGCGGCCGCACCCTGATCACGCTCGACCGTGTTGGCAAAAACTTGCGTTCAGAAGCTCCACTGAACGTCCACAACCTCCTGGACAGCGACGCCAATTCACTGACGGTCCGAAAGAAGTATTTCGCGCCCATTGCGCCTATGCTGAAACAAGTGGCAACCCAGATGACCCATCCCGAAGTATCGGCACGTCCGGGGACCCACTGCGATCACTGCGACTACGGCGAACTATGCCGCCGCTCCAAGAAGTTCGGCGAAATCGATTCGCCCTTCGATGCCGCCGCCAACGAACTGGACTCGGAGGCCGACCATGAGTAGACCGACGCCGAGCGAGGAGCAGCAGAGGGTTATCGAGAGTACGGCCCCCGACCTCGTGATCCGGGCCAGTGCGGGCGTGGGGAAGACCTTCGTGCTTGTCGAGCGATATCTCCGCCTGGTCCAAGAAGATCGGATCTCCCCCGACCACATCCTCGCCATCACCTTCACCCGAAAAGCGGCGGGCGAGATGAAAGCCCGGATTGTCCGTCGCCTGCGCGAGGCTGGGCTACGCGAGGAAGCTCGCATTGCCGAGACCGGCCCCGTCCAAACCATTCACAGCTTCTGCGAACGGCTCCTCCGAGAGAACGCCATCGAGGCGGGGATTGACCCCGAATTCGAGGTGTTGGAAGACGCCAATGCCGTGATGATGCGATGCGCGCGGGCCGCCTTGGCCGCACCTCGCGACGAAGTGCCCCACCTCGCGGACCTCCTGGCCCATCTGGCCAAAAAGAGGAACCAGGAGAGCGCGGAACAGGACCTCCAAAGTTGGGTGAGAGACGCCGTGGATCGCCTGCGCGGTGCTGGCATCCCTCGCGCTGACTTCGCGCTCCACTCGGTGGACCCCGGCACGTTGGAACTTCGTTGGCAGGAGGCCCTCGTGGCCGATATGTCGCCGCAATGGCAAGAGTTCTTCACTTCGACCACGGGAGAGTTTGTCGACCGTCTTGCGGATGTGGCGCACGAGTTCCGCAAACGGCCAACGGGAGTGAACCACAAGAGCTATCCAGCAGTTCTGGAGTGTTTGCCCGCCTTGGCTGGTTTTGGCCAACTGGTAGTGAAGACTTGGGAGCTCTTCGACGAACGTCTCTCCGACCTCAACGCACTCGATTTCGGCGGTCTCGAGCTTCGCGCTGTTCAGATGGCCGAGCGGGGACAACTGCGGGACATGCCCTACCAGGTCATGCTCGTCGATGAGGCCCAAGATGTGAACCCCCTCCAGTATCGCCTGATCAAGGCGCTCGGCTCGCCGCACCAACTCTTGGTGGGCGATGAGAAGCAGTCGATCTACGGATTCCGCCACGCCGCCCCGCATCTCTTTCTGGAGCGCGCCGAGCAGGGCACGGACCTTTCACTGAGCATCAATCGCCGGTCTGAGGAGCAGGGGATCTTGCGATTCGCCGACGCGGTATTTGGCCGAGAGTGGGATACCTATCGTCCAATGGCCCAGACCGGCCCCCTAGACCTCGAAAAGGATCCATCGCTGGATGTTTCGGGAGTTGAAGCATGGCAACTCACCGCCGAAGATTGGATCGCCGAGACCACTCTCTACACGCAAGCGCTGGTGCAGGAAGGAGCGGCGCCCGGCGAAATCGCCATTTTGGTCCGCACGCGCGATCAAGCAGTCCAGATCAAAGATTCGCTAGCCCGGCGCAAGCTCCAGGCCATTATCATGGGCGGATCCGATCGCTATTACGCCCGCCTCGAGATTCGGGACCTCTCGAATGCTTTGCGCGCTCTCAGCGATCCATCCGACAAGTTTGCGCTCCTGAGTCTGCTTCGCAGCCCCATGGTGGGCACTTCTTTGGATCTAGTCGTGTTGCTCGCGGCCCAAGAAGACGATCCTCTGGAGTTCCTGCGCCAGATTCCCTCGCCCGTCGCCGAAGACCACGCCAAGGTTGTCCAGTTCCTGAAGTGGTTTGAGCCCCTCGCCGCTTGCACTGATCGAATGAGTGCCGCCGAGGCGCTCAGCTTCGTGATCGCAGATTCGCCCCTTATGGTCGAGCTCGCCAAGCGGTCCGACTCGAGTCAACGCATTGCTAATGTTCGTAAGCTCCTGCGCCTCGCCAGCCGAGACCCGGAAGTGTCGCCTCGGGAGTTTGCTGAGAAGGTTCGGGAGATCCAATCACTGCGCCACGACGAAGGCGACGCGCCCGCCCACGAGGACGAAAACCACTGCATCAAAATCATGACAATCCACAAGGCAAAGGGATTGGAGTTTCCGATCACGATTGTCCCTTGCACTCAAGACAAGTTTGGTGAAATCCGCAATCAGCGCCTGCTTGGCGAGCTCAAGTGGGGCCTCTTTGGCTTCCCCCAACTAGCGAAAGCCTATCTCGATTGGATGCGAGGGCACGAGCAGGTGCGCGGGCGCCAGGAGCAGATGCGCCTGCTCTATGTGGCCCTCACTCGTTCGCAAAGGCGACTCTGCGTTGGGCTCTTTCCGAAGAACCAGACCAACACACCTTCGCAATTGCTGCGAAAGGTCCTGGAGGAGCCCGGCGTTTCTGGACTTCGTCAACGCGACATTTCGGCGGCTGAGGTATCTTAGAGGCCCGTGTTAGTTGCGTACAACATTGCTCTCGTGGTCGGCGTGATCATCGCCGTCGTGTTTTCTGCCCTCGTCTTTCTGACGGGCAAAGGAGACGCCATGTCGGGCGGTGGCAGTGTGCGCACCAGCTTTAAGGGCAAGGCCAGTTTCGACGACATCATGTCGAAGTGGACGCTGATCCTGGGGATCAGCTTCATGGCCATCGTGCTGCTGATCGACGTTCTTGGCAACCGCGCCCTGAACAAGTAAGCAATCCGAACCAAACTGTCGTCTTGACAGTCAAAAAAGTGCCGAAGGTATACTTTCGGACGTCGCAGGGGTGTAGCTCAGTTGGTAGAGCGAAGGTCTCCAACACCTTAGGCCGCGGGTTCGAGCCCTGTCGCCCCTGCCATTTTCCCTCTAGCCGCCATTACCCTTGACGATGGCTTGAACTTGCTCCTTCACGCTCTCCGGCTCGAAGACTTTCTTCCAGTCTTTGGCAATGATCCTTTCCTTGCC